>JALQVM010000100.1 GCA_023263685.1 Flavobacteriaceae bacterium
ACCAAGGAGGTGGCTTTTGCATCAGCCACTGCACGCCCGTAAGAAGCAACTTCCAGACTTGATTTTTTTATTTCTTGATTTTGAGTTTCTATATAAATTAGAACAGCCATGATGTTAATGATTTAAAGGACGTTAGCTTCGTTTTGTAATAGGTCAATTAACTGATCGATGTTTGCAGCATCCACAAGCTTTACTTCTCCTTTGGCAGGTGGTTTTTCAAAGGATTTGATCGCACTGCTGGGTTCAATCGCGATGGGAGCTACTACCTCCAATGGCTTTTGCCTCGCTTGCATAATCCCTCGCATATTGGGAATAATGAGATCCTTTTCTTCTACCAAACCTTTTTGCGCACCAATTACCAAAGGGAGCTTTCCCTGTAGTTGTTCTTTCCCCCCATCGATCTCTCTTTGTAAGTGGATGACCTCCCCCTGTTTTTCCAAATGAATGCAATGGGTTAAAAAAGGCATCTTTAAATAATGAGCCAACAGGGCACCTACCATCCCTCCATTGTAATCAATGGATTCTCTTCCTGTAATTACTAAATCAAAAGCTTCTTTTTCTGCATAGGCAGCAAGTTGCGAGGCAACAAAAAATCCGTCCTCGGGATTAGCGTCTATTCTTACGGCACTGTCTGCACCTATGGCGAGGCATTTTCTCAAAATGGCTTCGCAAGAAACATCACCTACCGTAGCGACAGTGACCTTGGCTCCTTCTTGTTGTTGCAACCAGATGGCCCTAGTCAATCCAAATTCATCATTGGGATTGATGATATAAGTTACTCCTTGCGAATCAAAAGCGGTATTATCGTCTTTAAAGTTGATTTTAGAAGTAGTGTCGGGCACATTGCTAATACATACTAAGATTTTCATAGAAAGGGTATTTGATACGAAACTACAAAAAAAATGACACAGTGTCATTTTTTAAAATAAGAAAAAAGTACTCCTACAATTCAGCCGATTTTACCAGCCGAAATCCTGTATGCTGTAAGCCGGTGTCGGGAGTTGATTTCATCCTTGAGGCAACTCTGTAACCCGAACAGTAAGTATCGTTACAGAGAAATGAACCTCCCCGCATTACTTTTTGTTTTAGGTAAGGCTGATAAGGATCATAAGGAGCCTCTGGCCCCTGTGGATTGATGGTATTTTTACTTTCCAATCCCTTGTAGTAAGTGAAATCATACCAATCCGAACACCATTCCCAGACATTCCCTGCCATATCATAAAGCCCAAAAGCATTCGGCTCAAAAGATGCAACTGGAGCCGTAAAAAAAAATTGATCTCTTAAAGTATTGCGATACGGAAAGTTTCCTTCCCATGCGTTTGCTTTTGGAGTTCCATCCGTAACGGGTTCATTACCCCAAGGGTATTTCGCTTTACTTACCCCTCCACTGGCTGCCCATTCCCACTCTGCCTCGGTTGGCAATCGTTTGCCTGCCCAGGCAGCATAGGCTTGAGCGTCGTACCACGAAATATGAACTACGGGATGGTCCATTTTATTTTCAATAGAACTTCCCTCCCCTCTTGGCTGTCTCCAACTTGCCTTGGGTTTCCATTGCCACCAAGCGCCAAAATCGTTTAAGTTGACCGGCCCGTCGGTGGCTTCAAATACCAAAGAAGCCGCCTGAAGCAAGGAATCATTTGGCTTGGGTGTGTCGGGGGGTAATTCTTTTTTGAGCTCTTCCCAGTCCGGTTTTTTTTCAGCTGTGGTAATGTATCCCGTTGCATCGACAAAAGCCTTAAAATCCGCATTGGTTACTTCGGTTTGATCCATCCAAAAAGCATCCACACTGACCCCATGCACTGGAAATTCGTCTTCTTTGGCTTGTTCATCCTCACTTCCCATCTGAAACACCCCGGCAGGTATCCACACCATTCCATCTTTAACCAAAAGGGGTGCCTTAGGCTTTGTCTCATTACCACACGAAAGGATGAAAAAAGCTACTATAAGTCCTTGAAGAATCCCTACGCTTCGAAATTTAGATGTATTGATTGAGTAGGTTTTCATACAATTCTTGTTTTCCGCTGATTCGATCAGGGGCTTTGCCCGCTAGTGCAATTTTAGACAAATCGGTTAAACTTAGTTGGCCCTGTTCGAAACGCTGTCCGTCCCCTTGATCAAAAGAAGCATAGCGGTCTTTTCTAAGTTTTTCAAGTCCACCTGCTTGCATGACTTTATCCGCTGTGATTAATGCTCTAGCAAAGACATCTGCGCCTCCAATATGAGCGTGAAAAATATCCTCTAAGTCGGTGGAATTTCTTCTGATTTTTGCATCAAAATTTATTCCTCCCCCTTGAAGACCTCCAGATCTAAGGAAAACTAGCATGGCCTCGGTTACCTCATAAATATTCACTGGAAATTGGTCTGTATCCCATCCATTTTGGTAGTCTCCCCGATTTGCATCTACACTTCCTAACATTCCCGCATGGGCTGCAACGGCTAATTCGTGTTCAAAAGTGTGTTGGGCTAGGGTGGCATGATTTACTTCAATATTGAGTTTAAAATCTTGATCCAAGCCGTGTTCTTTCAGGAAGCCAATGGCCGTAGCCGCATCAAAATCGTATTGATGTTTCATGGGTTCAGCGGGTTTAGGCTCAATAAAAAAGTGTCCTTTAAACCCGTTTGAACGAGCGTAATCTCGTGCCAGGGTTAACATTTGCCCCATATGGTCTAATTCTCTTCCCATATCGGTATTCAGTAGGGACATATAGCCTTCTCTTCCTCCCCAAAAAACGTAATTCTCTCCTCCGAGTTTCATCGTAATATCCAATGCCATTTTTATTTGGGCGCCGGCTCGTGCCACAACATTAAAATCGGGATTGGTTGCGGCTCCATTCATATAGACAGGATTAGAAAAACAATTTGCAGTTCCCCAAAGCAATTTAACCCCAGAGGCCTGCTGCTTTTCAGCGACATAATCTGAAATAATTTCGAGGCGCTTTTCGTTTTCAGCAAGGGTAGGGGCTTCATCAATAAGGTCTACATCGTGAAAACAAAAATATCCAAAACCTAATTTTGTAATCAACTCAAAAGCAGCGTCTGCTTTGTCTTTGGCGCGCTGAATAGGGTCTGTGGCTTGGTCCCAAGGAAATTGTTGCGTCCCAGGTCCAAAGGGGTCTCCTCCCTGACCGCAGAAACTATGCCAGTAGGCAATAGCAAATTTAAAATGTTCACGCATGGTTTTACCCGCAACAACTTGATCTGGGTTGTAATATTTGTAGGCTAAAGGGTTGTCCGAATCTTTTCCTTCGAATGGGATACTTCCGATGCCTTTGTAGTATTCTTTATCTCCTGTAGTACTCATAATGTTCAGTTTAATTTATCTAGTTTGTTTTGTAATTCTTTTTTCCATTTTTGGTAAGCCCGTTGATAGGCTTCATTTTCTTTGATGGGTGCGATCTCATCTACTCGGTCAATTGCAGCAATCCGTTGGCTGTATTCCTCCAATCCACCCGGACCCACAGCAGCGGCTCGAGCTGCTCCAACAGCACCTGTAGTGTTGTAGATCTCGATCGGCTGTCCGATTAGACTTGCCACGGTGTTTGCAAAAATTGATGAACGAAAAAGATTGTCGTTACCGGCGCGGATGACCTTAATCTGCAAGGCATCTTCTTGCATGATTTCCATTCCATAAGCAAAGGAGAAGGCAATTCCTTCCAAGGCCGAGCGAAATAAATGGCCTTGTTGATGTCGATTGAGGTTTACATTTGAAAACTGTGCGCCTGGAGTTTTATTGTAAAGCATGCGTTCGGCTCCATTACCGAAAGGTAGATTGATCAATCCTTCACTTCCAACCGCTACTTTTTCTGCTAAAGCGTTCATCGAATTAAAATCGGTGTGGCTAGCCATTTTGCGTAACCAACTGTATTGGATTCCCGCACCGTTTACACAAAGTAGCGTCCCGATCATGGAGTTAGCTGGAGTGTAATTGACATGGGCAAAGTGATTGACTCGGTAAAATTCTTTCGACGAGTTTCGGTCTGAAACAGCAAACAAAACCCCAGAAGTACCTCCCGTAGCTGCCACTTCTCCAGGTTTAAGGATATTTAAGGCTAAAGCATTGTTGGGCTGATCTCCTGCTCGATATCGAATAGGAATTCCTTTTGGAAGTCCACTTTGGGCAGCCCCTTGTTCGTTTACCCTTCCTTGATCTTCAAAGTTTGCCACAATTGGAGGGGTCAAACGGGGCGCAATACCATAATGCTCCAACAACCAATGGGCCACCTTTTTCTCCTTAAAATCCCAAAGCATTCCTTCCGACAATCCATTGATTGTGGTAGCAATTTCACCGGTGAGTTTGAATGCAATATAATCTCCTGGGAGCATGTAATGGGCAACTTTTGAGTAGCGTTCGGGTTCGTTTTCTTTTACCCATTTCAGCTTGGAAGCAGTAAAGTTTCCTGGAGCGTTAAACAAATGGGCTCCAAATTTATCCTCCCCGATTTCTTCTGCAGCCTTGTCTCCTATCTCTACCGCTCTACTGTCGCACCAGATTATTGAATCACGGACTAATTCCTTATGGTCATCCAGTATAACGAGTCCGTGCATTTGGTATGAAATTCCAACGGCCTTTAGTTGGCTTGGCTGGACTCCATTTTCCTTTAAAATTCTTTGAGTTCCCTTGCACACATAGTTCCACCACATTTCTGGGTCTTGTTCTGCCCAATGCGTACGCTCTGCATGAATTGGCATTTCATGTTCGGGTTCTGTCACTACGGACACACTCTTGTTTGAAGAGGCTTCCACTAGGGCTATCTTTACAGAAGAACTTCCAATATCATATCCTATGGTATACTTCATTTACTGCTGAGAAATTTGGGTAAATCTAGTGTTTTTTCACAACCGATTTGCTCCATCACTTGGGTCAATTCTGTTTTGATTAAATCGATGGTATGACCCGCCCCTTGACTTCCCAAGGCTCCTACACCGTACATGAACGACCTCCCCATAAAAGAAAAGGACGCTCCTTGTGCTAATGTTCTCGCCACATCGGGACCATTTCGCAGACCACTGTCCATCATGAGGGTGATTTTGTCTTGGTATTTTGCTCTTAAATTCTCCAAGGCGTGTATGGTAGATTGACCTGCATCCAATTGGCGCCCCCCATGATTGGAAATGATCACCCCATCAATTCCTAACCGAATTGCTTTCTCCATGTCTGCCTCACTGGCTACACCCTTTAGTACAATCTTTCCCTTCCACTTGTCTCGTATGGGTTTTATTTTTTCTTCGTTCAAACGTCCGTCAAAGGTTTCATCCATAAACTTACCCAGCTGACTCAAATTAAGTCCTTTAGGCATATAGGGCTTTAACGTTTCAAATTCAGGCTGCCCGTGGATTAATGTTTTTAATGCCCATTCCGGGCGTTTGATAATTTGATAAAAATTTCGGAGCGACATTTTAGGGGGCATGGCAAGCCCATTTCTGATGTCTCGTGGCCGAAATCCAAAACTAGGCACGTCACTCAAAAGTACTAAAACAGGAAATCCTGCGGCTTCTGCTCTGTTAATGATATCGGTCCTTACTTCTTCTTTGGCAGGATAATACAATTGAAACCAAGCCTTGCCTTCGGTAATTTCTCCAATTTTTTCAATAGAGGAAGTCGTAACTGTACTTAGGATAAAAGGAATGTTGTGTTCAAATGCAGCCTTAGCTAATAGTTCCGGCGCTTTGGGCCACATTAGCCCTTGAAGTCCTACGGGCGCTATACCAAAAGGAGCGTCGTATTCGGTGTCAAATAGAGTAGTTTTTAAACTGACCGCTACGTTGCTTTTTAAGTATTGAGGAACTAATTCTACTTCCCTCAGATCCGCGGTGTTTTTAATGAGATTATGGTCGTCATTGCATCCCCCGTCCAAATACTCAAAAGCAAATTTTGGCATTTTTGATTGCGCTTTTGTTCTTAAATCAGTTATGGAGGGGTATTTAGGATTGAATTTTTGAATCATGTTTTAAATATAAAGAAAAGTAAAATCTCAACGGAAGCCCAACTGAAAAACTTGACTAAAAATAGCGTACCTTAGGAATTCTAATAAAAACAAAACAATTGAAAGGAATGAAAACTAAAGGAAGTCAACAATCAAGAAGAAAATTTATTAATTCCATGGCAACCCTCACTACGGGTGTCGCTTTAGGAAGTTCAAAAATTTGGGGGGCGCCTGCCTACATCCCTAGGCTGCTTCAACCCAGCACTTCGTTTAAGGGAGTCCAACTTGGGTTGATCACGTATTCCTTCCGTGCCTTAGAAGACCAAAGTGCAGAAGCCACACTTCAATACATTTTGGACTGTGGAGCAAATTCTGTTGAGTT
>JALQVM010000101.1 GCA_023263685.1 Flavobacteriaceae bacterium
AAAATGTACGGTGGGAATTTCTCGGTCAATTACCCAATATCTTTAGAAAACTAGGCATACAAATTGAAAAAAAGGGAGACGATATTTTTATTCCTGCACACAAGGAGGGATATGAAATTCAAAACTTTATCGATGGGTCTATTTTGACTATCTCTGATGCGCCCTGGCCGGGATTTACTCCTGACCTGCTCAGCATTGTTCTTGTGGTGGCTACACAAGCCAGAGGAAGCGTACTCATTCATCAGAAAATGTTCGAAAGTCGTCTGTTTTTTGTCGATAAACTAATCGACATGGGGGCAAAAATTATCCTTTGCGACCCTCATAGAGCTACTGTTATTGGTCATGACTTTCAATCGCAACTCAAGGCTGCCACTTTAACCTCGCCCGACATCCGTGCAGGTATCTCATTGCTTATCGCAGCTCTGTCCGCTGATGGAACCAGTACCATCCACAATATCGAACAAATTGATCGAGGCTATGAGAATATCGTAGCTCGCTTAGAAAAAATTGGCGCGAATATAAAACGGGTAAAAAACTAAATTTAATTACCCCATACTCCCTGCTATTTCCAAGTAGTTATTCCTCACTAACGAACTGCTCTATTTGATCCAAAACTGAGGAAATGCTATTTCGTAATGAAAACCCATACTTTTGTCAGGGTTAGATACAGGATGGTGTTAACGCTTAGCAATTTTATTGTTGCTGATACCTCTTTGTCTAGAACAACGAAAGGTTTGGGTATCTTCCGGGCGTTTATTTTGGTGTTTGGTGCCTCTCCCCTGTACTCTTGCTCTCCACATTTTAAAACTAGAGGGTTTCATTTCCCTACGCATAAGTGTAATCACTTCCTGCTCTTTTAAACCAAATTGAGCTTGCATCGCTTCGAAAGGGGTACGGTCCTCCCATGCCATTTCTATCAATCGATCGAGTTGCACCTCCGTTAAGTCAATTTTCTTTTTCATTTTGCGCTACTTTTTTTTGGAAAGCGAATCCTGTGCAAAGATACAATTAGAATTCATCTGGGTGCTGTATAATTTGGGCTGCTCTGTGTTTGAGTTGTGCTAACTCTTCCGCAGGAATTTTTTCAAGCAATCTGAGCATCATGGCCATACGATTATTTTTAGCAAAAAATTGCTTTTTGTCATCGAGAAAGTTCCAATACAAGCTATTGAAAGGACAAGCATCCGCTCCGATTCTTTTGCTTTTATTGTAGTGGCAACCCTCACAATAATTACTCATTTTATGAATGTATGCAGCTGCAGAAACATAGGGCTTGGTAGCTACTATACCCCCGTCGGCCCACTGACTCATTCCTCGAGTATTTGTTATTTGAACCCACTGGAGCGCATCCGCATAAATGCCTAAATACCACTCATCGACCAGGTCAGGATGAACTTGTGCCAGCAAGGCAAAATTTCCCGTAATCATCAGCCGCTGAATGTGATGCGCATAGGCATGGTCTAAGGAATTGGTAATGCTGTGATGCAAACAGTTCATTTTGGTTGTACCGGTCCAATAAAATTTGGGTAACGGATGGGTATTTTGCAATACATTCAGACGCGCATAAGCAGGCATTTCTTTCCAATATATCCCTCTCATATACTCTCTCCAGCCAATAATTTGACGGACAAAGCCCTCCACCTGTGATAGTTCGATCTGTTCGCTGTGGCTGCGGTAATAGGCAATTACGGTCTCTACCACTTCTAAGGGGTGGATGATTTTGGTGTTTAATGCAAACGAAATGCGTGAATGAAATAGGTTTACCTCCTCGGTGTGCAATGCGTCTTGATAGTCTCCAAAATAAATCAGCAGATGCTCACAAAAATAGTCTAGTTGCGCTAGGGCTTGGACCCGACTCAGAGGAAATAAAAATTGATTTTCATCAAATGAGCCTATGGTTTTTACTCCGGCTGCATCGATCATTTCTTTCAAAGCCAAAAGCCCATTTGCTTTAGGAGCAAAGGGGGCTGGTATGGCTGGTTCGCCCTTCCATTTTTTTCGATTGTTCTTGTCAAAATTCCATTGGCCTCCCTCCGGCTGATCCCGCTGCATCAAAAGGTTAAATTTCTTACGCATACGACGGTAGAAAAACTCTAAAACCAATTGTTTTTTCCCCTCAAAAAATTCAGACAGCTCCTCCCTAGAAGTCAGAAAATGCTCTGTATCCTCTACAGCAGTTGAAATTGCCAAGGCTTGAGCATATTGTTTTAGCTGCTGATCTAATCGGTACTCATCAGGCTCCAAATAAGAAAAGGACGTTGCTTGATGCTGTTGAATAAGAGCATCTAAATTGGCTTCCAGCTTTTGTTGGTTTGTAGGATCGTCAAGCGAGAGATAATGAACTCGATGTCCCTGCTTTTTTAGTGTCTCACTAAAATTTCGCATGGCACCAAAAAAGGCTACAATTTTTTGAATATGGTGGAGGGCGTAGTCTGTTTCCTGTCGCATTTCCATCAACACAAAAACTTCGTTGCCATTTACTTGTTTAAACCAACTGTGATTCAAGTTCAATTGATCCCCTAAAATGAGTTTTAATTTCATTCAAAAAGGGTCTTTTGCGTCCAAAGGCGTTGAAACTTCCCCCCTTCGTCGTAACGTTCTGCCTGCAGTCTTACGTTAAATTTTCGATCCCTGGGGTCGTTGCCTACCCCCGCCACATACATCCAGTTTCCATAATTACTGTGTACATCGTAATCAATCAACTGAGACTCAAAGTAGGCGGCTCCGATGCGCCAGTCCAAGAGAAGATCTTTAGCAAAATAGGAGGCCACGTTTTGCCTCCCTCTGTTGCTCATCCACCCAGTTTTTTTTAATTCTATCATGTTGGCATTTACAAACGGTTCCGCACTTAGGCCTTCGATCCAGGAATTTACTTTTTCCATGGAGGTATTCCAAGTATACTGTTTATTCAAAATTCCTCCCAGTTTAAAGATCGCATGTTGATGTTTGAGGGCAATGTATTTAAAATAGTCACGCCAAATCAGTTCAAAAAAGAGCCAATAGGTAGATTGATTTTTTTTGATCTCTTTTTCATAGGTTTTGATCGCCCAATAAATTTGTCTTGGCGATATTGATCCATTGGCCAGCCAGGCGGACAGCTTAGAACTATAATCTACCCCCAACAAACCATTGCGGGTCTGTTTGTAAAAAGAAAGCTTATTTGTATCCCAAAAATAATGATCCAATCGCTTCATTGCCTGTAAGCTTCCTCCTCGAAAAGGAAATGCAGTTTTGGGATGTGGTTCTACCGATTCTAAGTTTAGATCACGTACTGTAGGGACTGTAAAGCTTTGTGCTAAAAGGTTCTCCTTGGGTAGCGCACTTAGTTCAGGCCCTAGCCTGCGAACCTTACTGTATTTTTCACATTGCTTTCTAAAAAGTGTAAAAACCTCCGGAAGGGCATTGATTTCAAAGGGACAATCCTCGGGATGAAATAAAAATTGATCGTAATGGGAAGAAAATTCAATTCCAGAACCCAGGGTAAGAACCAAGCGTTCTTCGACTTCTCGTTCTTCTTGGGTCCATTCGTTTTGATAATAAATACGCGAAATCCCTAATTGACTTACCCAGTCCGGTATCCCTTCTTCTGGGGGACGTGTGTCTACAATCAAGCTGATGTTTAGCTCTAATAAGGCACGCTGAAGGGCTGTGACGGTCTCTATTAAAAACTGAGCTCTAAATCCTGCTGTCTTAGGGAATCCCCATGGGGTTATTTGATAATGTCTAGGATCAAAACTGTAGTAAGCCACTACCTTTGAACCTGTTTGCGTTGCTAAACTTAAGGATTTTTGATCTATAACCCTTAAATCATTGCGCAACCAGACCATTACAGTTGGCTTGTCATTCTGCACTTGCTAACAATTTTTTTGTTTACAAGATACTAATTCAAAACAACAAAGACCGCCCCAAAAAGGACGATCTTTTTCCATTTCACTGCTTAAATTTAATCGATTACTCGAAATTCCACCCTTCTGTTTAAAGCTCTACCTCTTTCACTTGAATTGGGTCTGATGGGGTTGCTTTCTCCAAAGCCTTTAATTTTTAACCTTTCCCCTTCAATCCCTTTAGAAATCAAATATGCCTTGACAGCCGCAGCGCGCTTAAGAGATAAATCATAATTAAATTCATCGGTGTCTATCGAATCGGTGTTGGCCTGAATTTCTATACTGTATTGCGGATGCTGGTTTAAAATTTCAACCACCTCATCCAAGGTGTTTTGTGCAATTTGGTATAAGGTTATACTGTTAAATGCAAAATGCACTACCTGATCAATTTGAAGTAGGGGTTCCGTTTTGGATTCTTCCACTACTTCAATTTTTGGACAACCGTTTAATTCTGGTATACCCGCTTGTTCGGGACAGTTATCGTCACCATCCTTAATTCCATCGCCATCACGATCTGGGCAACCGTTCAATTCAATTTTGCCAGGGATTTTTGGACACACGTCCTCAGCATCCAGAACACCATCCCCGTCCGTATCCTGAAGAACCTCATCATTGTTAGGCAGGCTTTCTTCCTTTTGTTCTTTTTTACTGCCGAATCTAAAGCCAATTCCTACCGTATGCTGAAAGTGTTTGTACCCATAGGTCTCTGCCGTATTTCTAAAAAGACTTTTTGCGTATACAACTGTTTTTTTCTTTGGGCCCAAAGCGTATTCCATTCCAAAACCTGAGTTAAAATAGCCCGCGCCTATTTTATTAAAAAAAACATATCCCCCTCCAGTTTCTATAAAAGGAGAAAAGCGATTAAGTTTAAAAAGATGCCCAATATCGAATATAATAACGACATCAGTTGCCACAAAAAGATGTTGGTTAGCGGGTGTATTCCCATAGGTCGATATGGAATTTTGACTAAAATTGAATCCCAAAGAAAATCCACTCCCTATAGAATTGCTTATTCCAATTTGGGAAGGATAATTCACTATATTCCAATGGTCTGCAACATTAAAAAACTGTTCGAACAATGCCTCTTGTCCTTCCGTTGCGGTTGGAAAAGTATCTACAGCGTTAATTCCTAAAGAAAATTGCCAAGGTAGGGCTTCCTTTTGTGCGTATAGTGTTGGGGTAAATACTAAAAAAATTATCGGGTAAAAAAATCGATTTTTCATAGGTTAAGATTGGGGTTAAAAAAGAGATTTGGGGACTCTTTGTTTTAAATAATTTTTAAAAGTATTGAAAACTTTTAAAATGAAAGATAAAGTAGGAAAGTGTTTGACAGTTCAATCTCAATTTATTTACCTTTTATCCATTCTACACCGTTGACTACAATAGAGTACCTCATCCCAGTTCAACGCCCACTTTTTTCTCCAAGAAAAAGACCTAGAACAGCTTAGGCAAATTTTTTGGGGAAGGTCTTTTTTGGCTACTCGCTTAGGCATTCAGTGCCGTTTTGTATGTAGTCAAACAGCGTTCGCGCGCAAATTTATGATCCACCATGGGTTGGGGATAGGTCAATTCTTGATACTCGGGCACCCATTTTTTAATGTATTCGTGCTCTTTGTCAAATTTTTTAATTTGTTCCGTAGGATTAAAAATCCTGAAGTACGGAGCCGCATCAACCCCACAGCCTGCTACCCATTGCCAATTTCCCACATTGCTTGACAATTCAAAGTCAAAAAGTTTTTCTGCAAAATAGGCCTCTCCTAACCTCCAGTCAATCAGCAAATGTTTACACAAAAAGCTCCCAACCAACATACGTACCCTGTTGTGCATAAAACCCGTTTGATTCAATTGGCGCATTCCAGCATCTACTAAAGGGAAGCCGGTGTTGCCTTCACACCATTTTTGAAATTCTTCTTCATTATTTCGCCACTCAATTCTATCGTATTGGGGTTTAAAACTTTGTGTTTGGGTATGTGGGAAATGCCAAAGTATTTGCATAAAAAATTCCCTCCAGATCAACTCTTTTAAAAAGGTTGGATTTTCTACAGCCGATGCTTTTTTGACCATCGCACGAACACTCAGTGTTCCAAAGCGCAAGTGTGTACCCGTTCGAGTGGTTTGATCCACTGCTGGAAAATTACGTGTAGCTTCATAAGAAGCGATCACCTCATCATTAATTACATACTCAGGCTGTGCAAGTGCTGAAGGGGTAAACCCCAAGTCTTTGAGATTCAGATTCGGTAAATCAAGCTGAGCCAATTGAGTCAAATGGTCCTCAGAGGGATAATGAGAAACAGAAGTTTTCGAAAACCGATCCAACCACTTTCTTGAATAAGGCGTATAGACCTTAT
>JALQVM010000102.1 GCA_023263685.1 Flavobacteriaceae bacterium
TTAATCCTTTTACGCTGAGTGCTGCTTTTTCAATTCTTTTTTTGCACATTTCGCAGTTTCCACTCACTTCAAAATTGGCTTTTTCATTTTTTTGTGCGCTCAAGGTTAGGGGTAGTATCAGTAGGCAGATGACAATTAAATTTTTCATGTAGTAGATAGTTTTTTTTGTTAAATGTAATTATAAATTCCAACGTAGTCCAGCATAAAGCATTCTCCCAAAAACAGGAGCAAATATTTGCGCAGTATCAAATGTACTTCCAAAAGGGTTTTCTGCTCCGATAATAGGGTCGATTTGTTTGTAATTTCCAAGATTTTCTACTCCAGCATAGAGCTCAAAAGTAGCGTTGAAAGCACGGGTTAATTGACTGTTCCAAAGTCCATAAGCTGGCGAGTAACTTCCAGGTTGATCTCTTTGGGTGCTAACCAATCGTTGTTTTCCCAACGCGTGAAAGGTCAGATCCCAACGCCATTGGGCTTCATTGTTATTTCTTTCAGATTCCCAGCCAAGGTTTGCGAAAAATCGATGTTGCGCTTGTAAAGGCCGCTGAAGAAAACCAGAAATATAGCTTGTTTTGACATCGTAGTTTTTGTAGGCAAGACGTAGACTTAAAGCATCCGTAGGGGCAAAATCCAGGGAAAGTTGTAAACTGTTTGCTCGACTTGTTCCGTCGAGATTATAAAATTTGATTTGTCCTTCTTGTTCCCAATCCACTACTACTTGGTTGATAAAGTTAGTAATGTAATAATCGACTGTAAAATCACCACTTCGGCCAAAGAGCTTAAAAAGTTGACGAATACTGAGTCCGTAATTCCATGCTTTTTCTGGATTTAATCCATAAATTGATCCTCCTTTGCTAAGTATATTGATTTGTCGGTTGGTTCCAAAGAGGGTTTGGTTTTCAGCAAAAATATTGGCAGCTTTTCTTCCATTTCCCAAAGAGAGGCGAATGATGGTGTTTTCTTCAGGGGTGTATCTCAAATGAATTCTAGGAGTAATAAAGGTACCTAATCGATTGTGTCGATCCATTCGAATTCCTGCTACTAGAGAAAAATTTTCTAAGTTTTCATAGCTGTATTCAAAAAAACCGCCATAAGAACGATCACTTCTGTTGTAATTGAGCGCATCTACCCATTCAATGTAGTGGTCGTATGAAAAATTGATCCCTGCTTTAAATTTATTCTTGGTATTCCCAATAATGGAGTTATACAACACGTTGGCATAAAAACTTTGATGCTCTATATCGTAGGTTCTTGAGCCGTAAAAAGCCTCTTGGTTGTGATGGCTAAAAGCAGATTGGAACCCAAAACTTCGATAAGAAAATTCGGGAAACACATAGCCAATTTTTAAAGAAGCATCCGCTCGATTTGTTTTGATTTCGCTTCCCCATATGTTCGTTTTTCCTCGATCTTGAGCAGGATTAAAACCCAAGGCACCGAGTTGTTTGTCGTCTTCCATCAAGCGGATACTTCCAAATCCTACCCAACCCTTCTCAGCATTTATAAATTGCCATCGGTTTAACACATTATACTGTTTTGCTAAGGGAACATCCAGAAATGCATCTCTATTTCTGTCCATTTCTTGGGTTCTTTGATTTCCATGAACAAAAAGCCCACTGCTCCATGCCTCATTGATTTTCCAGTTTCCTTGAAGGTTTACTTCTTGCCTTCCATTTGCTGAAGTAAAAAGATTAAAAAACAAGGGAACATCAGAAAAAGGCTTTTTAATTTCAGTATTGATTTGTCCCGCAATACTTTCGAAACCATTGACTACACTTCCTGTTCCTTTGGTAATTTGAATGCTTTCAATCCATGTTCCTGGAGTAAATGAAAGTCCATAGGCTTGAGAAGCACCCCGCACCATAGGGATGTTTTCTTCTGTGATTAATAAATACGGACTTGTCAATCCTAGCATACGTATTTGTTTGGTTCCTGTTAGTGCATCAGAAAAATTCACATCTATGGAGGGGTTGGTTTCAAAACTTTCTGAGAGATTACAGCAGGCTGCTTTTAGCAATTCAGCACTGTTTACAGTCACTACGTTTTGCGCCTCGAAATAGGATTTTTGAATGGCTTTTCTTCTTTGGGTAAGCGTTATTTCGTCCAAGGTTCCTACCGTAATTTCCTCTAAAAACCTTGTCAAAAAACGGTTATTATCTAGGCTCAGGGTGTCTGACTTGTATCCCAAATAACTGATGATAAGTTTTTCATTAGTGTTCAAATAGGGTAATGAGAATTTTCCGTCTTCATGACTTACAGTTCCCGTATCGGTATTCATCCAATAGATGCTTGCCCCAATTAAGGGGATGGTATCGTTGCCATTTTTTGTAAGTACTCTACCCTCTAAAGTGTCTTGAGCATTGAGGTAAAGCCCACAAAGGCTAATCAGTAGTATTGTATAAAGTTTCATTGGTTTTTTTTAAATTAATTAGTAAATCTATTCGGTGAGGAATAGTTTACTTAATCATAAAAAACCAAAGCGTGATAAATCAAAAAGAGTTTGGTTGACTCAGGGGGAGGGTTCCAAATGGAAAAATTATCTATTTCAGCTATACTAAGCTGCTGTATCGTTTCAAAAGGGGTAAGTGTATTTTTGGTGAATAAGACCTCTTGCGAGAGGAATTCAGTTTGGTGCTTTTGAGGTTCGTGATTTTGAAATAAAAAAACTTCATCCGCACAACAAGATTTTTCAGAAAATGAAGTTTTGTGTTTTGTTTGAGATTCCTCTTCATTTTCCATACCACAGTTCTGTGGATTATATGCTATAGAAATCTCTGCGATAGTATTTCCGCAATAATGAACATTTAGAGCAAAGCCTACCCTTGTTCCCAAAATAAGAGTAGCTAAGAATAAACTAAAAATTTTGCTCGTATTCATAAGGCAAAGATAATGGATTTAGCTTTATCAAGAATGTTTTATATGCTAAGGCAAATGTTAAACTTTGTGGGCTGATTTTAGCTTGAACTTGTACTTATTCTGGACCCCATCAATTGAATTTCCGATGAACTATTTTAATACTACAAGTATTTGTTGTAATTTTTTTTCATAATTAGAAAATTGATAGACCCTTTTGATTCACTATTCTTTTCAAGCCAAAGTAGCTGTTATCACAGGAGCGGGCATAGGTATTGGTTATGAAATAGCCCTTCAGCTATCGCGTGCAGGAGCAACCCTAATCCTAAATGATATAGATCAAGCGCTTGCTGATCAAGCAGCAGAAAAAATCAATGCTTCTGGTGGAGTTTGTGTTGCTGTAGGCGGTGATGCCGGAGAACTCGATACCGTAGAACGATTGGTTGCCACGGCTTACGAGCGATTTGGAAGGCTTGATTATGCCATTGCCAATGCAGGCATAACGACTTTTGGTTCATTTTTAGAATATCAAGAAGCAGCCTTTCAAGAACTACTAAACGTCAATTTGAAAGGTTCTTTTTTTCTGGCCCAAAAAGCGGCACAAAAGATGATAGCACACCAACAAAAAGGGCGAATACTTTTGATGTCTTCTGTAACGGGCTTTACTTTTCATCCTGATTTAACTGCCTACGGTATGTCCAAAGCTGCTTTGGCTTTTTTAGCCAAAAACCTAGGAGTAGAATTGGGAAAACACGGTATTACGGTAAATGCGATTGCTCCAGGGGCAACAGTAACTGACAGAACAGCCGATTTGGAAGGTGGAAACTATGTGGATGAATGGAAAAAAATTACTCCAAACGGTCGCTGTGCCACCACGGAAGATATCGCTCATACGGCTTTATTTCTTCTGAGTGATGAAGCCCAACACATTACAGGACAAACCCTAGTGGTAGACGGGGGTTGGACCTCTACAAGCCCCCCTCCGGGCAGTTAAGGACAGCTTCCCCAAAGCGGCTTGTGGGTATCCGTTAATGGGGAGTTTACCGAAAATTCTGAAGGTTCAGCAGCAATATTACTTACACACCAGCCCGATAGATCTTGATTGAAAGTTGTTGCTTCTTGAAACATAGAATACATATTAATGACACGGGAGGTATTCCAAACCCCGATAGGTTGATTAAAGGCTGAAGCGTTTTTGAACATGGCACCCATATTGGTCACACGGGAGGTATCCCAAGCGCTAATATCCTGATTAAACGAACTGACAGAATTGAACATAGATACCATACTCACCACTTTAGAGGTATCCCAACTTCCGATGTTTTGATTGAATGCTGTGGCTTGTTGAAACATGGCTCCCATATTGACTACATTGGAAGTATTCCAATCCGCTAGGTTTTGGTTAAAAGAGGTGGCTTCCTCAAACAGGGAGTACATATTAGTTACCAGGGAGGTATTCCAACGCCCTATGTCCTGATTGAAGGAGGTTGCATATTTAAACATGGCTTCCATATCCCTCAATTTGGAGGTGTTCCAGTTGCCGATGTCTTGATTGAATGCCGTGGCATAGTTGAACATGGAAGCCATGGTTGTTACATTAGAAGTATCCCAATTTCCAATATCTTGGTTAAACGAGGCGGCATAAATAAACATCGCCTCCATATCGGTCACCCGGGAAGTATCCCAATTTCCAATTGCCTGATCAAATGCGAGGGTTCGATAAAACATTGAATTCATGTTCAAAACAGCCGAGGTATCCCAATTTCCAATAGCCTGATTAAAGGCTAGAGCTTCCTGAAACATTCCCTCCATACTAAGCACCCTAGCGGTATTCCAATTCTCTAGTGTTTGGTTGAATAGTGTTGCTTCACGAAACAGCTGTGCCATGGTCGTTACTTTAGCGGTATTCCAATTGCCCAGTTTTTGATCGAATGCTGCTGCTTTTTGAAACAGGGATTCCATGTTGGTTACGTTAGCGGTATTCCATTGGCCAATCGCCTGATTGAATGCTGTTGCTTCTTGAAACATTGCGCGCATAGTAGTCGCCTTGGACGTATTCCAATCGCCAATTTCTTGATTAAATGCGGTGGCTTGTTGAAACATGGCTTCTAGAGTAGTTACTTTAGATGTATCCCAGTTTTCGAGCGCTTGGTTGAATTTCCTTGCTTTACGAAACATGCGACTCATGTCCGTTACTTGACCGGTAAGCCACGTCCCAATCTCTTGATTAAACGCTCTGGCGTCTTCAAACAGGGATCCCATATCAGTGACCTTGGAGGTGTCCCAATTTCCAAGGGCTCGATTAAATACGGTAGCCTCTTGAAACATCGCTCGCATGGAAGTTACCTTGGAAGTATTCCAATTGCCAATTTCTTGATTAAATGCGGTTGCTTGTTGAAACATAGCTTCCATATCGGTTACCTTGGAAGTATCCCAGTTTCCGAGTTCTTGATTGAACGCCCTTGCTCCCTGAAACAGTTGCCGCATGCTGCTTACATTAGAGGTGTCCCAAAAATTAATATCCTCATTAAACGTACTGTTCGATTGGAACAGGGAATCCATTTCGGTTACTAAAGTGGTGCACAGTTTATAATTTTCAGCGGCGATTTGAGAACGTATCGAAGCATTGTCCACAGCTGTATAGGTGATCTCATTGACGACCTCGGTGTAACCCTCCGAGGCTTCGGGACATTTGCAAACACCTTCCTCAAAATAGATAATTCCGCTAGGGGTTGAAGTTTCATCGGGGTCGTTAGATTCGTCAGTTATCAAGTCCAGGTCTAGTGTATCCTCTGACAGAGAACGATCAAAACAACCGTAAAGCGAGAGCATCAATAAACTAAAAACGATTTTTTTCATCAGTATATTACACTTAGTCCTGTTAAAAATCCTCCATGCTTGACATGATATCCCAATTCAGGGACAAGTCCAAATTTTTCATACACTCTAATGGGATAAGTAATCGACAGGGCGTAATCAAACTCCTTAAATGAATTTAAAGAGGCACGGGTGTTATAGGGGCTGTTCGGATCGGTATAGTCAAAACCCAGGGCCACGTCAGCAGCCGTAGACCCCCTGTGGTTGAATTGTTTGTGAGGTCCTGTCCTTAGGCCTACCCCTAATTTTACATTAAAATTGTATAGCATATTGTAGCCTAAATTTATCCAATAAGAACTTGTCAATGAAGAAAAGCTTTCATTGAATCCTCGGGGTTTCCAAACGGCTCCTTGATCAAACT
>JALQVM010000103.1 GCA_023263685.1 Flavobacteriaceae bacterium
TGTTGTTTTGCATAATCCAATCGCTGTTCGTTGGTATCGGTTGCAATAACTTGTGCTCCTGCAAGTTGTGCTAATTTCATAATCCCAATTCCTATGGGGCCACAGCCCAAAACTGCGATGGTTTCACCCGATTGAATTCCTGCCCGTCTGAGGGCATGAGCTCCTATGGCTAAGGGTTCCACGATAGCCATTTCGTTGTAGGATAAATGCGACACAGGGAGCAACAGATCTGCTCGAACCGCAATGATTTCTTGCATTCCTCCATCCGTATGAACACCAAGTACCTGGAGTTGGGTACAACAATTGGTTTTACCCTTAGTACAAGCAACACAGCTTCCACAACTTACATACGGCATAACGATAACCTTATCCCCTATTTTTACAGGGGAAGAAGTCGCTCCAATTTCCACCACTTCACCGGCTAACTCATGACCCAAAATTCTTGGATAGGTAAAAAAAGCTTGGTTACCCGTAAAGGCGTGTAAGTCCGTACCACATATTCCTACGCGATGGATTTTAACCAGGGCTTCGTTAGAGTTGAGAAGCGGTGGTTCTTTCTCTTTTAATGCAAACCTTAAAGGTTCTTCACAAACAATATATTTCACTTTATCCCGTATTTACAATTCGTATTCTAGGTTGTTAAAAATTACACTACTTGAGTCGGATGACATGCAAAGGGAGGTATTAGGGATAGGTATAAAGTGACACGCGTTGAATTTGATATTCATTTACCGGTATGCTAATATGCCGCCCTTGGTGCGTTTGATCTCCATTAAGATAGCGAAGTACCTGCCACTTTCCATCCACAAAAATCCCCTCTTCCACTTCGAGCAGTCCCACGCTTAATTTCTTTTTTGATTCTACTGTCATCACAGCTCCGGTCCCGATGACATAAAATTCATTTGAACCTACTTGTACTACGATGGATGCTGCCAGAGGCCAATTTTCAAGGTTTTGACCTCCCGTCCAAGACAAGGTATATCCATGTTTTATATGAAAGGTATAGTCTTCAAAATCAAGGGTCTGTACCGAATCTCCTTTTGCTATTAACACCGCATCCTTTTTAAAATTTTCTCCCTCTTGTTTCAGTACAGGAAAACTATTTTCAAGCAGTGCATAAGTTTGTTTTAATCCCTTCTCTAGCGCTGGGTTTGAATTTTCAATTGAAAAAGGGGAAAATCCCAGTGCGTTGTAATGTCCCATAGCATAAAGGGCTTTAGCTCCAACGGTTTCATCAAACCGATGTTCAGGAACAAAAAGAGGATTGTTATCCTGGTGGTATAAATCGGACCAATGTTTAAAATTGGGGGTGTAGTAGTCTGGGGAATAGAAATCTAAAATTGACCCTGCGGCTTTCCAAATATCCATAAGATGAGGAAGGGGACCCCCACTGGGGTATTCGCCAGGCTTTTTTCCTGCTCTGTGGTTCAATGCAGCGTTGACAAACATCGGAAGGTTGTGAATCTTTTTACCAGCTTCAGCTATTTGATTTGCAAAAACGGAAAAATGCCATGCCATAAAAAATTCATCCGTTTCAACCCCTTTCCCAAATACTGCTTCCCAATTTCCTTGGGTAGGATATCCTTGTGTTTTCCAACGTTCCAAAAGCCCCTGCTGCAACTGTTTTTTGTTTTTTTTCAGGTAGTCGATTAGTTTTTTTGGAACTTCCTCTTGAAACGCCTGCTCCGCTAGCGTTTGATGATCCCTCGCTGATGGCAACATTCCAATTTCATTTTCTACTTGAATCATGATGACGGTTTCCCCCCAGGGATCTGCTTTTTTGATGTAGCCCATCAGCGCTTTAAAGGCATCCAAATCCGCTTGTAACACTTCCTCCGAAAAAGGACTCAGGATCTCTTGGCTAATATTATTTTCATCTTTTGCTCTGGGAAATCGCTTAACGTCTTTTTTTATCCAGTGAGGCACATAACTACTCATGGAGTTTTTCCATGTGCCAAACCAAAGTAAGACCAACTTAAGATGATTTTCTTTGCTTTTCTTTAGTAGGTATTCCACAGAGGAAAAATCAAATTTAGTTTCCTCCGGCTCAATTAATTCCCAATATACAGGAGCAAGTATGGTGTTTAGATGCATCTCGTTTGCTTTGCTCCAAACCGTTGAAAGCGCATGGGGGGTAGAGGCAGTGGAATTACCTAACTCCCCCCCTAAAATCATAAAAGGCGATTGATCCACCATGAGTTGGTTGTTTTCTAAATAAGGTAATTCCTGACCCTGTAGGCTGATCAAACAAAATAAGGTTAGGCAGTGGATACCCCTGGATAATAAGGTTTTGTAATTTGAATTTTGTTTAAAAAAACGAGGGTGGTGTAACTTCATTTCTAACATATTTAACGGCTTTTATTCAAAATTTAGGTCAGAACCACGGTAAATAAAACCAACCTTTTAAGGCCTAAAAAAATCATCAAGTAAGGTAACGAATTAGAACGACTCCTCTTCTTTGCTGCACAAAATTTGTCTCCACTCAACCCAATTGACTGAATCTCTTTATGCTTTAGATGGTCCTCAAGGAGGGGTTATCTTTTGGCATTTAAAAAGCTTACTTACAATGCTGTACTAAGAAGTTTGGGAGGGCAAAAACTTTAGTAAATTTGTGTTGTAATGCCTAGTTTGGTACGGTGAACTTAAATCAGCTCAATACAACCCTTCAGAATTTTCCCAAAACGGAGAAAATGCCCTCATTGTTTATTGGGCATGGCAGTCCGATGAATGCAATTGAAGAAAATCAATTTGTGGAAGGTTTTAGAAAGATCGCTTTAGAAATTGAAAAACCGAAAGCCATACTCTGTATTTCCGCACATTGGTATACAAAGGGCACAAAGGTCACCGCTGTAGAAATGCCAAAAACAATCCATGATTTTAGTGGCTTTCCCGAAGAGTTGTACCAAGTGAACTACCCTGCAAAAGGAAGCCCGGAATTGGCGTCAGCAACCCGTTCGATGCTTGAGCCGATCCCTGTTGCCTTAGACGACACCTGGGGATTAGACCACGGTGCCTGGAGCATTCTTAAGCACCTCTATCCAGATGCAACCATACCCGTAGTGGAAATGAGTATCGATTACACGAAACCAGCACCGTACCACTTTGAATTGGCTCAAAAGTTAAAAAGCCTCAGACATAGAGGGGTTTTAATCATTGGGAGTGGAAACATGATCCATAATTTGGGATTGGTTGACTGGAAAAATTTTGAAAAAGACAATTACGGATACGACTGGGCTCTAGAAGCTAGGGAAACCCTCAACGACTACATCCTCAATACAAACTATGCTCCTTTGGTTGATTTTAAAAAACTATCCCAAGCAGTCAACCTTGCCATTCCAACCCCAGACCACTATTTGCCTTTACTCTACACCCTAGGCCTTCGAGAAAAAGAAGACAACACAACCTTGTTTAACGACAAATTACTGGCGGGCAGTATTAGTATGACAAGCGTAAAATTGGCCTAACGACCTTTAGAAGAAACCAAAAATCAGGAGTTATATCATTGATAATTTGCACCTTTACAAGGGTCAAAACAGCTGTAAATGCTACAATTAGCCAACCCTATTTCTAAATCTTTTGTTGATAAATTGGGATTTAGCGAAGTTTTGCTAATTTAAATTTAACTTACTGCGTTTACTAAAATTATTAATCCAACACCCAATATGTTTAGATCTCTGTTTTTATCCTTAAGCTTAGCACTATTAAATTTTCCTGTATTTTCTCAAATTGCTCCTGTAAATCTTCAGCTAGAGTATCAAACCACTCCACTGGGCATAGACAGTTCAACTCCTTCCTTCAGTTGGCAATTAGAATCATCCCAAGAGAAAAAAGGAGTGTTTCAATCAGCCTATCAAATCAAAGTATACGAAGAGCAGGGCGGATTAGTTTGGGATTCGGGTAAAACAGTAAGCGATTTGTCTCTTGGCATACGCTATAAGGGTGCACAACTAAAACCCAGAAAACGCTACTCATACGAAGTTCGCGTTTGGGATGAAGTGGGACAGGACTTCTCCGCCTCTTCTTGGTTTGAAACGGGTCTGATGCGTACCTCTTTGGATGCCTGGAACGGCGCACAATGGATCGGCGGTTCAGACGAAGATTTGAATTTCTTTTCTCACTATGTATCGGTTTTTAAAGTTGAATACCGTCTTCAGCTCGATAAAAACTCAAACTCAACTAAGGCTTCTTTTTTGTTGGGGGGTAACGACAGCCGTCTGATGGATAGCAACAAAAATATACAAGGAGTGCTTTCCAACAAAAATGAGATTTACATTCGCTTTGAGTTGGACACCGCACCCTTGTCAGACCCAACGAATCCAGGCGATGCCTTGCTTAATATTTATCGTGTGGGCTATGCTCCAGACGATAACGATCACACTCCTTTTCGTTCGTATCCTATAGCACAAGAGGTATTGAATAAATCAAATCAGTACGCTGAAAACCGTTTTTATATTCAAGCAAATTTTGGCCTTTTTGAAGTTTTTCTCAACGGCACATCTCCCGATCATAAAATTTCAGGTGATGATTTTGGAAACGCTCCCCGCGCTAGAAAAGGATTTAATGTAAACCCCGTTGGGGTAGGAAACGATTACATAAGTTATCCCATGTTGGGCGACATCGGCTTTTCTATGGAGCCGGGACAAAAGGCTTTTTTTGACCAGTTGATTGTTCGAAATTTTAGAGCTCCGTCCAATATCATTTTTCAAGATAAAATTGATGAGGACGCTTATACGGGTTTGTTTGCTGATGAAGTAAAGCAAAATATAAATCTCGGTATAGCCAACCAGAAAATAGCAGCCGCAGGAGGCACAGAGGGACTTTTGGTGTTAAAAAATCCAAGTCAGAATGCAACCCCCCTGTTCAGAACTGTGGTAAAACCTCAAAAGAAAATACGCAAAGCACGGCTTTACATAACCAGCCGAGGTATTTATGAAATTCACAGCAATGGAAAAAGATTGGGAACAGACTACTTTAATCCAGGCTTAACCCAATACAACAAACACCAACTTTACCAAACCTATGACCTTACCTCCGAATTTAAAAATCAAACTGAGACTGCACTCGGCATAGCGCTAAGTGAAGGCTGGTGGAGTGGAAACATTACCTACAGCGGTGAAAATTGGAATTTCTTTGGTGACCGTCAATCTTTTTTAGCTCTATTGGTACTCACCCATGAGGACGGTACAGAGCAGATCCTCACTTCAAATACTGAGGATTGGAAACTCTACACCGAGGGGCCCTTGCGTTACGGAAGTTTTTTTCAAGGGGAAGTTTACGATGCGCGATATCACTCAAAGATAGCTGGCTGGTCTACCCCTCTATACGATGACAGTGCATGGAAAGCTCCAGTAGAGGTTCCCCTAGAAGGAACCACCTACACAGACAAAAATTTCAATTTTAAGGACCTTAAATTATTGGGCAAAAGGGGAGAAAACGTCAAAATTGTAAAAAAAATAAAACCGGTGAGTGTACAAGAGGTTCGCCCGAAGGTCTATGTGTATGACATGGGGCAAAACATGGTCGGCTTTCCTAAAATCCAACTTCCTAAAACGGAACCTGGAGACACCCTAACCCTTCGGTATGCTGAAGTGCTTTACCCCAATTTAAAAGAGTATGCCGGTCAAGAAGGCATGATCATGCTTGAGAATATTCGGGCAGCACTGACTCAGGACCTTTACATAAGCAATGGAAAGGAAGCAGTCTACCAGCCTAAATTTACGTTTCATGGGTTTCGCTATTTAGAACTCAGTGGGCTAGATGCACCACTTCCGCTAGAAGCCATTGAAGGTCAAGTCTTGAGTTCTATAGATCAGTTGGCCTCTTCATACGAAACCTCAAATCCTAAGGTGAATAAATTATGGGAAAACATCACGTGGTCTTTGCGAGGAAATTTTCTTTCCATCCCGACCGATACACCCGCACGAAATGAACGCATGGGCTGGAGTGGCGACATTAATGTATTTGCACAATCTGCCACCTACCT
>JALQVM010000104.1 GCA_023263685.1 Flavobacteriaceae bacterium
GAGGGTTGTGATGCTGTTTGTTTGTATTGGATCCGTAAGCCGATTGGGTAATAAAATGGGCTTTGAAAGACCCCAATCGCATCGCGTACAATTCGCGCTGCCGATAATAGTAGACCTCATTTCGACTGCCTTTTTCTTTGTGGAATAAAACCGGACTAAGATCTACTCCGTCCATTTCCCTGTCTGAAGGGACTGCTACCCCTGCAATTGCACTAAAGGTGGTAAACAAATCCATAGTGGTTCCCATATCCGTAATGATGCCTGGGAGAATATTACCCGGAGACCAAAAAATTGTAGGTTCTCGCATGCCGCCTTCCCAAGTAGTTCCTTTGCCGTCGCGTAACAGTCCTGCACTTCCTCCAGAAAGTTCGGTTGGCAACCAAGGACCGTTGTCTGAAGTAAAAACCACTATAGTATTTTCCTCCAATCCTTTAGCCTTTAACGCATCCAGCACCCTTCCGATGTTAAAATCAATTTCTTCAACCACATCTCCATACAAACCTCGCTTGCTTTTGCCTCTAAATTCTTCTGAGGCAAAAAGGGGTACGTGAGGTAAATTGTAGGCCAAGTATAAAAAGAAGGGCGCATCTCCTTTTTGATGCGCATTGATGACTTCGATAGATGCATCGGTATAGCGTTTTACTATCGTGTGTTGATTTGCTGGGCGTTCTATTTCTTGCGTTCCTTCCAGGAGGGGAACGTTAAAATCAGCTGGGGTTAAGTTTTTATATTCCTTGGTCCACAGTTCCCAATAGTCCATCGAACTATTCAGTTTTCGTGTGATGTCCATATCGTTGGAGTAGGGGATGCCGTAATAATAATCAAACCCATGCTGGGTAGGGAGGTATTGTTCGCGATGACCTAAGTGCCATTTTCCAGCCATATGGGTGGTGTAATTGGCTTGTTTGAGTTGTTCCGCCAGGGTAATTTCTTTTGCGGGAATCCCGTTTTTTGAATCGGGAAAAAACACTCTTGATTTATCGCTCATCATGCCGTTTCGCACTGGAAGCCTCCCGGTCAGAAGGGCAGCCCTACTGGGGGTGCATACGGGAGCCCCTACGTAAAAATTTGTCCATTTCTGACCCTCTGTTGCCATACGATCAAGTACGGGGGTTACAATGGATGGATTACCAAAACTACTCAGGTCGCCGTAACCCAAATCGTCGGCAAAAATGACAATGAAATTGTACTGCTTAAGCGGTTTTTCTTGAGCTTTTATTTCCTTGGGGAGCAGAACTAAAAGTAAAACAACTCCCTTCAGTAAGGAGTAAAATGGATTTAAAAGGAATGACTTCATCTTAGGGTATTTTTATAAATGTTTAGAAATTGTTAGGTATCTCTTCAGATTATCAAATCAATTTAATGAAAAATAAGCCGAACTGTACAGGGTTTTTAGTTGAGTTGTTCAATGACTTTCAAAATAAGTTCTTTAGTTCGTTTAACGCCCTCATTTCTAGGGATGCTATTGCCAAAAAATTCAATTCCTGCAAATTCAAAATGAGGCGCATTTTGGAGGATTTCAAACATTTTCTTGTAGTCTGTTGTGGTTTCTTCCCCACTTGCAGTAAAGTTTTCTGACTTTGCACTCACCGCTCTTATATAGGGGCTTAGTAATTTTATTCCCTGATACGGATCAGGATAATAGGTATCGGGATTTCGCTGGAGGGTCCAATTGGTAAAGTCTCCCAATATCCCGACATTGGAAAGGTTTACGGCTTCCATCAAGTTGATCATCCATTCAGGGTCGGAGGAATATCCGTTATGGTTTTCTATCAATAAATCCAATCCCATACTGCCTGCGTATGCTCCAAGTTCTTTCACTCCTTCAATGGCGTAGGTCAACTTTTCTTTATGCGGAATGGTAATGTATTCCCCACATACATTCCTTAGCGATTTACAGCCTAGTTTTTGAGCCACATCAACCCAAAATTTGTAACCAGCGATAGCTTCTTTTCTTTTTTTGGCATCTGCATCTCCGATATCGCCCACTCCTCCTGTCAGCAGTACAGCACTTTTGATTTTAGCCTCTTCACAGTTTAAAATCATTTTATCGAGGTCACGTTCTGTGAGATCTTTAGGAAAATGAAACATTTCATGGTCTATGTATTTAAATCCTAGCTTTTTGGCAATTTTAGGATAGTCAAACACATCAATACCGAAAGGGTCATTCCCTCCATAGCCCGTTCGCATTAAAGACCAAGGCGTTATGGAAATTTTAAGACGTTCAAAGGGTACAGCTGAAAATAAATTCAAATGAGGTAGGCTTCCAAGTGCTGCCGTGCCTAATGCGCTGTTTGTAAGAAAGGTCGCTCGATTAATTACAATTGTTTTTTTAAAAGTACCGATTATTAAATAGATCTTAATTTTACTTCTTAAATACACTCCAAATTCAAAAAAACTAAGGGGAGTGATATTGAGACAAATTAGTATATTTAATCAAAGTTTTTAAACCCGACGAATGGATCAAAATACACCCTTAAAAAGTTTGGATGATTGGGAAGACGATGTAGTAAAGCGCTACCCGGAGCCGCATCAAAAACAAAAAGAAGATTATAGAAATTATACGGATTCTCCAAGAGATGCATTGGTAAGAAATTTTTATAAAATAAATCATCAATACCAAACCTACGATTTTGTAACTGCCAAGCAGGAAGAATTTCTTGGGTTAAACAAACGAAAAATGTCTGTTTGGGATGCATTGGATTACCTCAATACCTTGGTGGACGACAGTGATCCCGACATTGAATTGGATCAATTGCAGCATTTACTTCAAACTTCAGAGGCAATTCGAAAAGACGGTCATCCTGATTGGTTTGTATTGACAGGTTTGTTGCACGACTTGGGAAAAGTTCTGTGTCTCTACGGCGAACCCCAATGGGCTGTGGTTGGAGACACCTATCCCGTGGGTTGTCAGTTTTCTGATAAAATTGTTTATCCCGAATTTTTTGCTGCCAATCCTGACTTTTCAGACGAACGTTACAACAGCAAGTTTGGGGTGTATTATGAAAATTGTGGCTTGGAACAGGTAAAAATGAGCTGGGGGCATGACGAATACCTCTACCATGTCATGAAAGACTATTTGCCTAAACCTGCGCTTTACATGATTCGCTACCATTCCTTTTATGCACAACACCGTGAGGAAGCCTATTCTCATTTGATGAATGCGGAAGATCGTGAAAATTTTGAATGGGTAAAAAAATTCAATCCCTACGATTTGTATTCCAAAGTTCCAGTTCCACCCGACGCTAAAGCATTACGACCTTATTACGAAGATTTAATAGCCAAATACCTGCCTGCAGAACTTCAGTTTTAAATTAGGGCAGATGATTAAAATCGGTGTAATCGGACTAGGGAGAATAGGGAAAGTTCATTTAGAAAACATCCAATACCATATCCCTACCGCCAAGGTAGTGGCTGCCTGTAGTGGTAGTGAAAAAGGTTTTGCTTTTGCAAAAGAGCGAGGCGTTCAAAAATGCTATACGTCTGTACAACAAATGCTTGCCGAGGTAGAGCTGGATGCTGTTGTTCTAGCTTCTCCAACAGCCCTCCATTTTGAACACCTCAAACTCCTAATCGCGGCACGGAAGCATATTTTTTGTGAAAAACCGATTGATTTATCGCTTGAAAACGTCCAATTTCTTAAAAAAGAACTGGATCAAAATCCGGTAAATTTTATGGTGGGTTTTAACCGTCGGTACGATCCAACTATTTTAAGTATTAAAAAGCAGCTCGATCAGCAGAAGTTAGGCCAACCCCAGTCGATAAGATTGACCAGTAGAGATCCCGGACCACCCCCCATGGAGTTTATCAAAACCTCCGGAGGACTGTTTTTGGATATGGCCATTCATGATTTTGATCTTGCTAGCTATTTGATGGGAAGTGAGGTCACCGAAGTATATGCCACTGCAAGTGTATTTGGTGAATTACCTCTAGAGTCGGTAGGGGATGTAGATACCGCCGTTACGGTACTTAAATTTAAGAATAAAGGCTTTGCAACCATAGAAAACAGTAGAAACAGCGTTTACGGATACGATCAACGCTTAGAAGTTTTTGGTGCTCAAGGAATGCTTTCCTCAACCAATCAAGCGGATACTATGGTTTCTATTTCTGATCAGGAGGGTGTTCATCATCCTAAGCCGGTAGGTTTTTTTATTGAGCGCTACCAAGCATCTTATTTGAATATAATGAAAGCCTTTATAAAGGCCTTGGAACAAAATGAGACTCCTGAATTGAGTTTTCAGGATGGGCTTCACTCATTAACCCTAAGTTTGGCCGCCAAAAAATCAAGTGAGGAGAATCGATTGGTATTACTATCAGAAATTAGTTAATCTATGTTTACAGCAATCACTTTTCTTCTTTACACCTTATTTGTAGCCCTATATGCATGGCTGAAACTGAGAAAGGAACGATTGGGCTCACAAGAGGGGTATTTTTTAGGAGGGCGAAGTCTGACAGGTATTGTCATTGCGGGATCTATGTTGTTGACCAATATTTCTACGGAACATTTGATCGGAATGAATGGTTCTTCCTATAAAAATGGCTTTATTGTCATCGGTTGGGAGGTAACTTCCGCCTTAGCCTTAATTGTAGCAGCAGTTTATTTTATTCCAAAATATCTAAAAATGGGATTGACTACCATTCCCCAATATTTGGAAAATAGGTTTGACGGAATGTTGCGGTCTTATGTTGCCTTTTTCTTGATGATTTCTTTTGTGGTAACCCTTTTGCCCATAGTGCTTTATACGGGTGCCATTAACCTAGAAAGCATCTTTAATGTTTCTGAAGTTTTAGAGGTTTCTAAAGATACTGCCTTGCTGATTACGGTTGTTGGGGTTGGATTGATTGGGTCGCTTTATGCAATCTTGGGAGGCTTGAAAGCGGTCGCTGTATCCGATACCCTCAATGGCTATGGCTTGTTAATTGGGGGCTTGGCTGTTCCATTTTTGGCTTTATGGGGTATAGGTGATGGAAATCCAATAGAGGGATTGTCGAAAGTTTTTGCGCATGCGCCTCAAAAGTTTAATGTCATTGGAACGAAGAATTCTGTGCTGCCTTTCGAAGTTTTATTCACCGGGTTGATCATTAACCAGCTTTATTTTTGGTGTATGAATCAAACCATTATTCAGCGGGCTTTAGGGGCAAAAAATCTTAAAGAAGCTCAAAAAGGACTGTTGTTTACGGGCTTGCTTAAAATTCTTATTCCTTTGGTCATAATTTTACCTGGGGTTATCGGATTCTACTATTTCGGCGATTCGCTTTATGAAAGTCAAGACATGGTTTACCCTGAATTGATTAAAAAAGTTCTTCCCGCCAGTTTTGTTGGAATTTTTGCTGCAATTGTAATGGGGGCAGTGCTCAGTACTTTTAACAGTGTGCTAAACAGTGCAGCTACTATTTTTAGTCTGGATTTATACCAAAGACATTTTAATCCAAAGGCATCAGACCAAAAGTTGGTTTATATTGGTAAATTAACGTCTACCGTACTTGCCGTATTCGCAATGGCTGTAGCTCCTTTTGTGGCTAAAGCTCCTGATGGACTGTACCAGTTACTTCAACAGCTGAATGGAATTTTCTTTATCCCCATAGCATCCATCATGCTGGTCGGTTTTTTTACTCAAAACATTTCAGCCTTGGCGGCTAAAGCAGCATTATTTGTCGGCTTAATTTTTTACCTGCTCACAAGTTTTGTGTTCGATACAGGCATACATTTTGTTCATATTTGGGGGATTGAATTTGTGTTGAATTTGGTTGTGATGTATGCGATTTCATACGTCTACCCCAATAAAAATCAATTTAAACTCAGTGATTTAAAAAAGGTTAGCATGCAACAATGGAAATACACCCGAGTATTTTCAATTATTCTCTGCTTGATTACTTTGATTATCTACATTAGCTTGGGTTCAATAACGGGCTCGTAATTTCAATTTTTGCTTATGGGATCGAGTGGTTTTCAAAATAAATCGAATAAACTTTA
>JALQVM010000105.1 GCA_023263685.1 Flavobacteriaceae bacterium
ACTGCTTCTAAAAAAATAGCCCTTATTCTAGCGGGTAACATCCCCCTGGTGGGCTTTCATGATTTGATTTGCGTCTGGCTAAGCGGATACCAAGGAATCGTCAAATGCGCCTCAAAAGATGTTTATTTACTTCCCTATCTAGCACATTTTTTAGAACAGCAAGCCAAGGAAAGCTGCTTTACTTTTACCAAAGAACCCTTTACTCATTTTGATGCCGTTATTGCAACTGGATCTGATAATGCAGGACGTTATTTTGAACACTATTTTGGAAATTACCCCAACATCATCCGAAAAAATAGAAATGGAGTTGCGGTACTAACGGGCAATGAAAGTGAGGAAGATCTCTATAAATTAGGACAAGACATACTCCAGTATTTTGGTTTGGGCTGCCGGAATGTCTCCAAGTTGTATGTACCAAAAAATTACGACCTCAATCAAATTTTTGGAGGACTTTACCCCCTATCGGAAGTGATTCATCATGCAAAATATGCAAACAATTACGATTACAACAAAGCGGTCTTTTTGATGAGTGAATTTGATTTTCTTGAAAACGGTTTTATTATTTTAAAAGAAAGTTCAGCGTTTAGCGCACCAATAGCCTGCGTTCATTACGAGTATTACGAAGCTCTTGAAGAGCTGAATGAGACTCTCAAAATTCACCAAGATAAAATTCAATGCGTACTTTCCCAAACCCCACTTTCCAATAGCATTCCCTTTGGTAAAGCACAACAACCCGAATTAGACGATTATGCAGATGGGGTTGACACACTCGCTTTTCTAGCAAAACTATAGTACATCAAGTCTTTTAATTAGAAGGAAAATTGAAGGGAAATCGCAACCAAGCCAGCTGTTAACAACTCCCCCAAAAAAAACAGTTTAAAAACTCTTGATTTAGTCTGAGAATCGCAATATTTGCAAAAATTAAATTCACTTTATACAGCTATGCGTCTTTATAATTTTAGTGCCGGCCCTTCTATACTTCCCAAGGAGGTAATGCACCAAGCTGCTGAAGCAGTTAAAGAACTCGACGGTTCTAAACTCTCCTTAATTGAAATTTCTCATAGAAGCAAAGCCTTTATCAACATTATGGACGAGGCTTGCGAACTCGCATTGCGCTTGACGGGTTTGGAAGGCAAAGGATATAAAGCAATTTTCCTACAAGGGGGGGCTAGTCTTCAGTTTTTGATGACAGCTTACAATCTTTTAGAAAAAAAAGCAGGATATCTGAACACAGGTACTTGGTCTGACAAAGCCATCAAAGAAGCTAAACTGTTTGGTGAAGTCATTGAAATAGCCAGTTCTAAGGATCAAAACTATAATTACATCCCTAAGGATTACACGATATCTTCAGATTTGGATTACCTCCACCTTACCACCAACAATACCATTTTTGGAACCCAATTTAAAACCCTCCCAGAAACTGATACTCCCCTAGTGGCAGACATGAGTTCTGATATTTTTTCTAGAGCTTTTGATTATTCAAAATTCGATTTGTTTTATGCGGGTGCCCAGAAGAATATGGGTCCTGCGGGTACAACTTTGGTCATCATCAAAGAATCCTTGTTTGGAAGAGTAACCAGAAGCATTCCCTCTATGCTCAGTTATGAAGTTCATGCGAGCAAAGACAGCATGTTTAACACGCCTCCTGTTTTTGCTGTATATACCTCCATGCTCAACATGCGATGGATTGAATCCCAAGGAGGAATTGCTGCTCTAGGAGAAAAAAATGCAGTAAAATCAACCTTACTTTACGGAGAAATTGACCGTAACAGCTTATTCGAAGGCTTTGCCAACAAAGAAGACCGTTCAGATATGAATGCAACCTTTAACCTCAAAAATCCGGAACTCACCGATGCTTTTGATTCTATATGCCAAACCGCAGGAATCAGTGGACTCAAAGGACACCGATCAGTGGGGGGCTACCGCGCTTCAATGTACAACGCTTTGCCTATAGACAGTGTTGAGGTTTTAGTGGATTGCATGCAGCTGCTCGAAAAAAATCACTAAACATATTCCATAAAAAAAACACCTAACCAACCTATGAAGATTTTAGCTAACGACGGTATCTCTCAAACCGGTATAGATGCATTAACTGCCAACGGTTTTGAAGTCATTACCACCAATGTAGCACAAGAACAACTTGTGGATTACATCAACAGCAATAGTATTGTTGGACTGTTAGTAAGAAGTGCCACTACTGCCCGAAAGGAGCTTATCGACCAATGTCCTAACCTCAAACTCATCGGACGTGGAGGTGTGGGCATGGACAATATAGATGTTGACTACGCAAAATCCAAAGGAATCCATGTCATCAATACGCCAGCGTCTTCCTCTGCTTCAGTTGCTGAATTGGTTTTTGCTCATTTGTACGGAGGTGTTCGCTTTTTGTATGACGCCAATAGAAGCATGCCACTGGAAGGGGAAACAAACTTTAAGGGGCTGAAAAAAGCCTATGCTAAAGGTGTTGAGCTTAGAGGAAAAACATTGGGAATTATTGGATTCGGACGAATCGGACAAGAAGTAGCCCGAATTGGACTGGGTGTAGGGATGAAAGTAATCGCTTCCGATAAATTTATCGATAAAGCCCGTGTTGAGGTTGCCTTGTTTTCAGGTGCCTCTGTAACCGAAGAAATTCAAACTCAAGACCTAGACAGTCTTTTGGAACAAGCTGATTTTATTAGCCTTCATGTTCCAGCCCAAAAAGACTATGTAATCGGTAAAGCCGCTTTTTCCAAAATGAAAAAAGGAGCAGCCCTTATCAATGCTGCCCGAGGAGGGGTGGTCGATGAAGTAGCTTTAGTAGAAGCTCTGGATTCAGGTCAACTGTCCTTTGCTGCCCTAGACACGTTTGAAAATGAACCCAAGCCCGAGATAAAGTTACTGATGCACGATAAAATTTCGCTGACTCCTCACATCGGTGCTGCTACTCTGGAGGCGCAAGACCGAATCGGGGAAGAACTGGCGGACCAAATCGTTTCCTTACTCAAATAAGAACTTTTTGTATTTCAATCGCCTAAAGCAAAAATGGAACATTACGTCTAATTTCCAATTAGTCGTAGTTTTTATTGTTTTCGGGATTACGGGCTCCATGAGTGTTAAGGTAGCCAAACCCATACTTGATTTTTTAAACATACACCCAGAAACCTTTGAGTCGCTTTGGGGAGGGAATGTCTTGTACTGGATGCTTAGAATAATGGTCGTTTTTCCTGCCTATCAACTGCTGTTGCTTTGCTTTGGAACAATTTTTTTTCAATTTAAATTCTTTTGGGAATTTGAAAAGAAAATCCTCAAACGCCTCGGATTCAAGCGTTTTTTTAAAGACCAGGGGTGACCGATACCCTAGGAAAGTTTGGATCGAATTAAATTCAAAAATTCGTTTCGAGTATCTGTATCCTTAAACACCCCTCTAAACCCTGAAGTTGTCGTGGTAGAATTCTGTTTTTGAACTCCGCGCATCATCATACACATATGGGAAGCCTCAATCACTACAGCCACTCCTTTGGGTTGAAGCGTATCGTTGATACAGTCCAAAACTTGTTCGGTCAATCGCTCTTGAACTTGCAATCGTCGTGCAAACACATCGACAACACGAGGGATTTTACTGAGTCCTACGATTCGTCCGTTAGGAACATAGGCCACGTGTGCTTTACCAAAAAACGGAAGGAGGTGGTGTTCGCAAAGCGAATAGAGCTCAATCTCTTTGACAATAACCATTTCGTTGTAATTTTCTTCAAACATGGCGCTTTGAAGGATTTGTTTGGGATCTTCTTCATAGCCTCCCGTCAAAAACTTCATTGCTTTTGAAGCGCGTTCAGGAGTCTTGAGTAAGCCTTCTCGAGAACTGTCTTCACCCAACAAATGAATGATGTCTTCATAGTTGGTTTTTATTTGTTCCGTAATAGGAAGGGTTTCTATGTTAAAATTATCATTCATAGGAGGTATTTAGATGGTTTGAGAAATACTGTTTTAATTTTTCCATTTTCGGATGTATCACAAAAGAGCAATAGGGCTGCTCTTGATTTCTATTGTAGTAATTTTGATGTCCCTCTTCTGCCTCATAAAAAGGGGTAGCTTCTTTGATTTCGGTTACAATTTTAGCTTGAAAAACTTTTTCTTTAGTTAGCTGATTTACAACCATTTGAGCCGTTTCTTTTTGCTCTGTAGTGGTATAGTAAATCCCAGAACGGTACTGCGTTCCAATGTCATTTCCTTGACGGTTTAAGGTAGTGGGATCATGAGTATTAAAAAAAATCAAAAGCAAATCCGTCAATTGAATTTGACTTTCCTCATATTGAATGGAAATTGCCTCGGTATGGCCTGTACGTCCTGTACATACTTCACGGTAGGCGGGATTTTTTACATGACCGTCAATATAACCCGGCTGTACGTTTACCACCCCTTTTATTCGTTGGAATACAGCTTCTGTACACCAAAAACAACCTCCCGCAAAATAAATGGTTTTGATCAACTTTTTTTTTGTTAAGTTAAACAAATATACATAAAGTATAGGGTAAATTAAATGTTTGTATAGCTTATTTACCTCAAAACATCCGTATTTAGTGATTTTATCAAACAATTGTTTAATGCTGTTTACTAGAAGAGACGGATGAATAAAAAAGAATTAAATTTGAAATGTTCTTATGAAGCCAGTATTAAAAGCCGTTCAAATTTCAAAAAACTATGGTGAACTCACCGTATTAAAATCGATTGATCTGGAGATCAAAGAAAAAGAGGTGGTAACCATCGTAGGCCCTTCCGGTGCCGGAAAAACTACCCTTCTGCACATCCTAGGCACCCTGGACCGCCCCAATCCAAATCCCAGTAGCCAAGTACTCATAAACGGAACCGACACCACCCTACTCCATGACAAAGCCTTATCTCAATTTAGAAATCAGCACATGGGCTTTATCTTCCAATTTCATGAGTTACTCCCTGAGTTTACCGCTTTAGAAAATGTGTGTTTGCCCAGCTGGATTGCTCATACGGATACTAAAGCAGCAGAGCAACATGCGCTGGCTCTCTTGGAGCGATTGGGATTAAAAGACCGTGCAAATCACAGACCTATGGAGCTTTCGGGAGGAGAACAGCAGCGCGTTGCCGTAGCAAGAGCTTTAATCAACAATCCCAAGATCATCTTTGCAGATGAACCCAGCGGCAATCTGGATTCGGAGAATGCAGATCAACTTCATGATTTGTTTTTCCAATTGCGCGATGAGCAAGACTGCAGTTTTGTAATAGTTACACATAATAAAGAATTGGCAAAACGAGCAGATCGAAGCATCAGCATCATAGATGGGGCCATAGAAAGGTGAATCCAACAGAACTCAAAGAATTTTTAGACTTTAAGGCAGCTACTTATGAGCAGCCCCATTTTTTGGAACAAGACCCCATACAACTGCCCCATCGTTTTCAAAAAAAAGAAGACATTGAAATTACAGGATTTTTAGTGGCTACTTTCGCGTGGGGAAATCGACTGAGCATCATTAAAAGCGGTATGCGTATGTTGGAGCTGATGGGAAACGATCCATTCCATTTTGTGATGGAACACAAACCCAAGGACCTGAGCCACTTGTACTCCTTTGTTCACCGAACCTTTAACGGAACCGATCTTTGCTACTTTATCAAAGCATTAAAGCATATATACAGCACATATGGAGGCTTGGAAACTGTATTCTCTAAGCAACTTCAGAACGAACGACTGGATCTAACTATTCATGAATTCAGAACTGTTTTTTTTGAACAGCCTCATGAAAAACGGACTGAAAAACACCTTTCAGATCCTTTGAAGGGCTCGGCCGCC
>JALQVM010000106.1 GCA_023263685.1 Flavobacteriaceae bacterium
TTTAATTGAGGGAACATACTATTATCAATGTCGTTTTCACGATGAAATGGTAGGAACAATAGAGATTATTGATTAAAATTCCATATTGTTTTACCTCAACTAAATCATCGGCATATCCTCTTCATTAAGTTCAGGTATTTCTAACCCTCTTAAATAGGTCAAACTAACATTTATAGAAGAGTGTCCCATAGCTTTCTGTAACTTGGTTATACTTCCTGTTCTTTTAAAGATTTCTATAGCTCCTGAGTGTCGAAAAGAGTAAAGTGTTTGGTCTTGCTCGATAAGCTTAGAAACCCTCTTAAAACGCCCCCAAAGTGTCTTAAAATAGTCCTCATTAAATTCAATAGGGGTATTGGTAAAGATGTTATTTTCCTTTTTGCCAATTGATAGTTGTTCCCTTATAAATTCAGGCACTGGTACTATCCTATTTCGTTTTGATTTAACCCTATCGCCTCCAAAAGAAATATACTTTAAATCGTCATTAAAGTCTCCCCATCTTAATTGTCTTACTTCTCGATGAGGTCTAAGCAAACATCCATATGTCAATAAACAACATATATAAAGATTTCTATTAAAGCTTTTAACCTCATCTAATAATACACCTATATCATCAATTGGTTTGTGAAGCTTCTCAATCTGTTTTCTTGGCTTTAAGGAGGTTGTTTTTACTTCAAACCCATTCTCCTTCAAATAGTTTAAAAGGGCGTTTAAATGGCCTCTAACAGTGTTAAAACTGGTTTGATTTTCATACTTAGACAAATATTGATTAATAAACTCACAAGGGATTGTTTTTTGCTTAATAACTTGTATTCTTAGGTCATTAGCAATAGATTTTAAAGTGCGCTTATATTTTAATGACAAAGGTTCGGTCAATTTCTGTTTGACTAAATAGTCATAAAGCTCTAATTCATTTCTTGGCGCCTTATTTTCAAAAGAATAATTATTGTTCTCTAAATAGTAATAAACCTTTTTAGCTAATTGTATTGCCTTAGCTTTCCTCTCTTTTATAGGGAAGTCGTTTGGTCTGAGTTGACTCTTAATCCTCTGACCATTTAGTAATCGTATTCTTTTTGACTTTAGAGTAAATTCAATGAAGTATTCACCATTAGCTTTACGCTTAACTTTTGGGTAAGACAATTCCATTTTGGCACGTATTTGGCATTTTACAATAAAAAATATTGCAATACATGTCATTATCTACTAAAGAGAAGGAGTTTGGAGGATTTATCGAACCGACGACCTCCTGAACCACAATCAGGCGCTCTAACCAACTGAGCTACAACCACCATTTGTTGGGAGGCAAATATAATAAGTTTTAATTATTTTATCGCTAAAGTTATTCCCTATTCAGGGATTCTGTTTAGAGTTTTTTTTAAACCCCTTAAAAATCTGTTGTTTACATTTTTAAAAAACAAAACCCTACTCCCCATCCTCGGGGTAAACAACCTTTATTTCTTTACGAAGCGTATCCATCAGGGTTGCAATGTCGATACTTTGCTGCCATGTCCATTTTGAAGATTGATTTTGATGGTCTCGAAAACATTGGTTGGCCTCAAGAATTTCGTAAGTATATCCCTTTCCCGTTATCGGAATGGAATGTTTGAATTCCCCTTCTTTGGTAACCAATTTCAGGTCCCCTGTTTCATGCCATCTTGATCCCATATAAATCTCGCCAGACTCTCCACAGATACGCGCTTGCATATCCTCGTCATGAGCAAAACTGGAATACAACAACGCCTGCGCCTTGGGATAGGAAAAAATAAAAGCCAGTTGTTCGTCTACGCCCTGTTTTGTCAATACGGCACTGGCTTTAACGCTTTCTGGCAGTCCCAACAAGGAATACGCTAAAAACAAAGGGTAAATTCCTATATCGAGTAAACTCCCTCCTCCCTTTTTGGGATTAAAAAGTCTGGAATCTTCCCCCCTATCCAATCCGTTAAAACTAAAAGTTGCATTGATGTAGCGCAAACGACCGATTTTACCCTCTGCAATCCATTGTTGAACTTGCGCAAAAGCAGGATTGAATCGGGTCCAAAGGGCCTCCATCAAAAATACGGGGGCGGCAGTGGCTGATTTGACTATTTGATTCACCTGTACTGCATTCATCCCCATAGGCTTTTCACAAAGCACCCCTTTGCCGTTTTTGATGGCCTCTATAGCAAGAGCAGCATGCAACGGGTGAAGGGAAGCCACATATACTAAATCGACTTCGGGGTCTTGAAACAAATCGGTATAACGAGCATACGACTTTTTGACTTGGTATTTTTGGGCAAAATCACTCGCTCGGCTAGGATCAGATGAAGCTACTGCCTCTAAAGAACAGTCGGGCACTAAAGCTAAATCACTGGCAAATTTGTTTGCAATATTTCCCAAACCGACAATTCCCCAACGGACTGCTTTCATTTAATTTTATCGAATTAGGTCAAATAAATTGGAAGTAGAAAGTAAACTTTTAGAAGTAAACCCTTCCCCTGCGTCGGCGCCTATCAGACGACCCAGATTTTTCGCACGATAACTCACGCTCTCAATAAAGTTTTTACTCGAAATGGGAGTTTCGGCTTCTTTTGAATTGGGATCAAAAAACTGGGTAGCATAGGCTTTAACAGCCTCTAATTTGGTTTCTAAATGAGCGGAGATATCAACTACTACATCAGGCTGAATGTCTACCCATTGAATGTATTCCAACACCAGTTTTGGTCTCCAGGGTTTTTGGTTTTTCCCCTCAGCATCTTGGGTCTTTATTTTTTCAAGACCGCTTAAAAAACAAGCGTCATTGACAAGTTTATTGGCTTTCCCGTGGTCTATATGCCGGTCGTGTTTGGCGTTACATAAAACAAGCTGGGGTTGCAAAGCACGGATTTGGGAAATTAATTTCATTTGATGAGCTTCATCATTTTGAAAAAAACCATCGCTAAAGCCCATATTCAATCGCTTTGCTACTCCCAATATAGCAGCAGCTTTTTGAGCTTCCACTTTTCTTGTCTCTGCGGTACCTCGAGTTCCCAATTCCCCTTGGGTCAGATCAATGATGGCAACAGACTTGCCTTGACTAATGGAAAGCGCGATACTTCCTCCGCAACCGAGTTCGACATCGTCTGGATGGGCACCAAACGCTAAAATATCTATTCCCTGCATCAATTGATTTTTGAAATGGATTGTAATAGGTCCTGCTGCAGGTCTTCAACAGCTTCTATACCTGCTGAAAATCGAACCATTTGTTCTGTAATTCCTTGGGCTTGACGTTCCTCTTCTGTCAAAAGGGCATGAGAGGTAAGTCGTGGACTTAAGGCCGTACTTTCTACCCCCGCCAAACTCATGGTAGGCTTGACCAGCTCCAAGCCCAATAAAAACTTTTTGGTGTCTATGCCTTTTACTAAATCGAAGGATAACATCCCGCCAAAACCACTCATTTGACGTTTCGCAAGTTCATGTCCTGGATGGCTTTCTAAACCGGGGTAATAAACCCGTTCAACCCAATCTTGCTCCTTTAGAAAATGAGCCAGTTGTAAGGCATTGGCGTTTTGAGCCTGAACCCTAAGGTACAAGGTTTTGACACTGCGCTCAAGCAGCCAAACCGTATAATCGCTTAAGTTTCCCCCTAAATTTTTGGCCGATTCAAATATACGGGCAATGGCCTTCTGTGTTCCTAAAACAGCGCCAGCAGAGATATCGCTATGGCCTCCCAAATATTTTGTTGCACTGTGAATCACGATATCGATTCCATGTGCTATGGGGTTCTGGTTGACTGGACTTGCAAAGGTATTGTCTATCATCGTCCAAAGGGAAGCGCTTTTGGCCACTTCACTTAGCGCATCAAGATCGATTATTCTGAGGGTTGGATTGCTTGGAGTTTCAATAAAAATTCCTTTGGTTTCGGGAATAATTTCGGCTTCAAAATCACTCGCTGTGATCCCTTTCGCAAAACTGTAGCGGATGCCGTATTTAGCAAATTCTTTTTTTATAAAATTTCGTGTACCCCCATAGAGATCATCTTGAAAAACAACATGATCTCCCGATTGTAAATGAGCCAGTAAGGCTGTTGTAATGGCCGCCATACCAGAACTAAAAATCAATCCACTTTCGGCTCCTTCTAAAGCCGCCAATTTAGTTGCCAAACCCCGTTGGTTCGGCGTATTAAAATAGCGCGGATACTGATTGAGTTCCACTTCGTTAAAGGCGTAAGAAGTCGAGGCATATAAAGGTGAAATAGCGCCGTGATGCTGAGTGTCTTTGAGTTCACCCGCATGCACACAGTTCGTTCTAAAATCTGAACGCTTATTCATCCGATTCTATCCAAGAAATTACGCTAGGATCGTCTGGCTGTGTTCTTGGGGAAACTACCCGTGCCAATCTCCCATCAGGATTAATCAGGTATTTTTGAAAATTCCAAGAAACACTCGAATTTACAACTCCATTTTTCGCTTCTTGAGTTAAAAACTCATAGACCGGATGCATGTCTTTTCCTTTTACAGAAATTTTACTCATCATGGGGAAAGTTACCCCATAATTGCGCTCGCAAAAGGTAGCAATTTCTTCATCTGTTCCAGGCTCTTGTCTTAAAAAATTATTGGCTGGAAACCCTACAATTACAAAATCTCCCTCCCCATATTTGTCGTACAAGGCTTGAAGTTTTTCATACTGAGGAGTAAGGCCGCACTTGGATGCCGTGTTGACAATCATTATTTTTTTCCCTTTTAAAGCACTGAAGTCAAAATCATCACCCTCGATATTCTTTACCGTAAATTGAAAAATAGTATCATCTCCTTTTTCTTGTGACATAGCTGCCTTTGAAGTCATCATAAACGTAATAATAAGTAATGTTAATCTCATTTGAATTTTTTTTTCAAAGTTCGCTGTTTTTTTTGAATTGGAAAAAAGACGTCTAAACTAGACAACCTCTGCACTCAATCCCTCCTCTAAAAGCGCGCTACAACGGGGAATCAAATCTTCTAAAGGGCCCGTCTTGACTGCACATTTTCCCGTAAAATGAACCAAATAAGCGCATTGTTCTGCCTGCATAAAGCTGTGTTCACATATTTTAATCAAGCACCGAATGACATGATCAAAAGTATTGACGTCGTCGTTGTATAAAATGATTTCGTGTTCTTTTTCCTCTTGCACCAGAACCTCCTCCAGTACTTCTGGGCGCTCTTCGGGCTGTGTAGCAACTATTTCACAAATTTCAAGGCACACCATTGGTCTTTTTCTTTAGTACGCATCAAAGTTAAGTGTTCTTTTTGAGCTGTCTTTTCCAGCGCCTTAAGGTCACTTTGGTAAAACCCTGACAGCAACAAACAGCCAAGGGGCAACAAAACTTTACTGTAACTGGAAATTTGTTCAATCAATACATTTCTATTGATGTTGGCAAAAATAAAGTCGTATATCGGCTGTGTAGACTCTAGAGCAGCTGCTTGAAAAGAATGAATATTTTCGCAAAAATTGGCTTTGGCATTTTCAATGGTGTTTTCAACACACCAAGGATCATAATCAATGGCATCTACTGTTTTTGCTCCTTTTTTTGAGGCTAATATTCCCAATACTCCCGTGCCACATCCCATGTCTAGGACTTTTTTATCCTTAAGGTTTTCCGCTAAAATAAATTCCATCATCATATGAGTTGTCGCATGATGTCCCGTTCCAAAACTCATTTTAGGATTGATGATCAACTCATAAGTTTTTCCTTGAGGCTCGTGGAAATCAGCCCGGATCA
>JALQVM010000107.1 GCA_023263685.1 Flavobacteriaceae bacterium
CGATAAGCACATTGCGTATGTGTCGCATATATCCCATATTTCCTCCTTTATGTTGGGAAAAACGGTTATGGAAAAAGAACAAGACGAGCGTACCATTTTTGATATGGCGGGCAGTGGATTTGCCTCAACGGTTCGTTTGGCTAAAAGTTCACCAGCCATGTGGACACCCATTTTTGAACAAAACAGCGAAAACATTCTTGAAGTACTCAACCAATACATCGCCAACTTAGAGGGGTTTAAAGAACTTTTACAAAAGAAAGACTGGTCAACGATGTACGATCAAATGCGAGAAATTAATGCAATCAAGAGCATCCTTGAGGGCATACCCGAAATAAAAAACACTAATAAAAACTAAATACGAATTAATACTTAACACAATGGAAAATAAAAAAGAAATGCGCCAATGGCTAACTGATTTTGGATTGGATCATCCTTTGGTAATTGCAGGGCCCTGTAGCGCAGAAACAGAAGAGCAAGTTTTAAAAATTGCTCACGAACTTAAAGATACCGATGTATCTGTGTACAGAGCGGGTATTTGGAAACCCCGTACACGCCCGGGAATGTTTGAAGGAGTAGGAGCGATCGGACTGAAATGGTTAAAGAAAGTGAAAGAAGAAACCGGTTTGTTAACCGCTACAGAAGTTGCGAATAAAGATCACGTAAAATTAGCCTTGGATAACGATGTAGACATCTTATGGGTGGGAGCTCGTTCAACAGTAAGTCCATTCATCATGCAAGAAATTGCGGACGCATTGGAGGGAACCGAAAAAATTGTACTGGTCAAAAACCCTGTGAATCCAGATTTGGCCTTATGGTTAGGGGGTGTTGAACGGTTACATACAGCAAACATCAAAAAATTAGGACTGATTCATCGAGGATTTTCAACTTATGAAAAAACCAAATACCGCAACATACCCGAATGGCAAATTGCCATTGAGGTTAAAAACAGATTTCCTGATTTACCTATGATTTGCGACCCTTCCCATATCGCAGGTCGCAGAGACTTGATTTTTGATTTGTCACAAGCCGCTTTGGATTTAAATTTTGACGGATTGATGATTGAGACTCATTGGGATCCAGACAATGCATGGAGTGATGCTGCACAACAAGTTACACCTACCCAATTGGTGGAGATCATGCACAACCTTAAGGTTCGAAAAAAGACGACAGACGAAGAGGCATACCAACACGCATTGAATAATTTAAGAGCACAGATTGATACCATTGACCAAAATTTGTTGGACACCTTAGGAAAACGCATGAGTGTGGCTGGACAAATTGGAGAGCTTAAAAAAGCCAATAATATAGCAGTGCTACAAAACAAACGATGGAATGAAATTTTAGGAAAAATGATACTGGAAGGACAAGAACGTGAACTTTCTGAAGAATTCATCCTCAGAGTTTTTAAAGCGATTCATCAAGAATCTATAAATAAGCAGGAGAATATTTTAAATACCTAAGGTTGCTTTAAGCCCTAGCGAATAAATCTAATGATATGAATCTACTCGACCTAATGCGTGCATCAAGAGAAAAACTCAGCCCCAATTGGGTGATTGCCTCACTCATTTGTTTTTTGTACGGGCTGATTGTAGGGGTTCCTTCGGGGTTAAATTCCTATGGCGAGTTGTTGTCATTTTTGTTGGCGGGTCCCCTACAACTTGGTATGGCCATTTATTTTTTAAATCTCGTAAATGATCGACCCGCCTCTGTTGAGAATTTGATCGAGGGGTTTAAACCCCTCTTAAAAATACTCTTGGTTTATTTAATAATTTCTATCGCAACCTTTTTTGGACTGCTACTGCTTATTGTTCCCGGGATTATTATCGCCCTCGGATTATCGATGACCTACTTTGTACTCGTTGAAAAACCAGAGTTGACTGTAGAGGAGAGTTTGAAGGAGAGTTGGAGGCTCACTCAAGGGTATAAAGGAAAGCTGTTCTTCCTGCACCTTCGTTTTGTTCCTTGGTATCTTTTGGGACTTCTTTGCTTCGGAATAGGAATTTTTATTGTTTTGCCTTGGCATCAAATGACACTGGCTAATTTTTACAACTACCTTAAGCAAGAACAGTCGCAGTAAGTTATTTATTTGCAGATGTCTGGTAGGGTATCCTTTCTAAGATATGGTTAATCGCCTCTATACGGGCGGTTAACTTTTTATCCGCCTTGATGATAAACCAGGGGAATACGCTGTATAAAAAAGGCAGGAGGTGTCATGCATTTGGGGTGTTACATGAACGTTTTATGTACCTATAAAGGTAGCTAAAAAATTAAAAAAAGCACAAGCTTTTACTGTAGGGCTGCCGCAATGCGCGCTACTGCGGTACGGATGTTTTCCTCTGATGCTGCATAGGAAATTCGAATGCAGTTGTCGTTGCCAAAGGCTTCTCCGGTTACAGTGGCTACATGGGCCTTTTCTAAGAGAAATAAAGCAAAGTCAGAAGCATTTTCAATTTGCTTACCACCAATGTTTTTTCCAAAGTAATAAGAAACATCAGGAAAAACATAAAACGCCCCTTGAGGTTGATTGAGTTTAAAGCCAGGAATTTCATTAAGCAAACCAATAATTATTTCACGTCGTGCGGCAAACTCATCCACCATGTATTGAATTGCGCTCACAGGTGCTGAGACGGCAGCTATGGTAGCTCTTTGTGCAATACAATTGGCACCACTGGTAATTTGACCTTGCATTTTATTGCATGCCTTAGCAATCCATGCCGGAGCTCCTATATAACCGATACGCCATCCTGTCATTGCAAAAGCTTTCGCTACTCCATTTACGGTAATTGTTCTGTCGTAAAGTTCTGGAATGGCTGCGATACTAAAATGAGGAGTACCGTAATTGATGTGTTCGTAAATCTCATCTGACAAGATGTAGATGTCTGGGTATTTTTCCAATACTTTTCCTAGGGCTCTATATTCCTCTTCCGTATAAATGGTTCCACTTGGATTATTTGGAGAATTGAACAGGATCAATTTGGTCTTGGGAGTAATGGCAGCTTCCAATTGATCGGGAGTTATTTTAAAATCAGTTTCGATAGTGGAAGGAATAATGATGGATTTGGCTTCCGCTAAGGTTGCGATTGCGGAATAGCTTACCCAATAGGGGGCAGGCAGCAGCACTTCATCCCCGGGGTCCAGGAGGACCATGCAAACATTGGCGATGGACTGCTTGGCACCTGTAGAAACTACAATTTGTGAAGGATCGTACGATATGTTGTTATCTCGTTTAAACTTTTCACAAATAGCTTCTTTCAGATCTGCGTAGCCGTCTACAGGGGAATACGCATTCCAATTGTCATTTACGGCTTGTATTGCAGCCTCCTTAATAAATTCTGGGGTGTTGAAATCAGGCTCTCCTAAACTGAGTCCGATGATGTCAATTCCTTGTGTTTTTAATTCTCTTGCTTTAGCTGCCATGGCTAATGTAGCCGATATTGGCAGGCTATTGATTCGTTTAGATAATGCGTCCATTGGTTAATTAACTGGGTTGTACCCCCATTTGTCTTAAAAATCTAAAATGTGAAAGTAGTGCACTTCGGGTTGTTCGGTATTCATTATAGGGCAGGTTGAATTCTTTTGCAGTTTTTTTCACTATTGCTCCGATTTTGGTGTAGTGAATATGACTAATGTGTGGGAATATGTGATGCTCGATTTGATGATTTAGACCTCCCGTAAACCAGTTGACAATTTTGTTTTTAGTGGAAAAGTTTACCGTGGTTAATAATTGGTGAATTGCCCAAGTATTTTTCATTGTACCAGAATTGTCGGGCTTTGGCATCTCAGCATCCTCAATGACATGAGCCAATTGAAACACCAGACTTAAAATCAGTCCAGCGGTATAGTGCATAACGACAAACCCAAAGACTACAGTCCACCAGGGGGCGTCAAGTATAAACATGGGCAGGGCTATCCAAATGGAAAAATACATGATCTTAGTTAAAAGTAAGCCCGTCCATTGCAAACTGGGGCGTTTGCTGTTGAGGTAGGACAACTTTCTTTCGGTATAGCGTTTCATTTGTTGAAAATCTGCAAAAACCGCCCAATTCAAGGTTAACAGCCCGTATAGAAAGACCGAATAAAAATGTTGAAACCGATGATGAGGAAACCATTCAGCATGTTTTGAAAAGCGCAATACTCTTCCCGCTTCTAAGTCTTCGTCATGTCCGTGTATGTTGGTATAAGTATGGTGTAAAAGATTGTGCTGGATTTTCCAATTGAAAACATTTCCTGCAAGAAAATATATGCTACTTCCCATAAACTTGTTGACCCAAGGATATTTTGAAAAAGAACCGTGATTTCCATCGTGCATCACGTTCATTCCAACACCAGCCATACCAACTCCCATAACTATACAAAGCAATAGTTTGATCCAAAGACTGATGTTAAGGGTAAGAACCAATACATAAGGAGCGATGAGTAAAGAAAACATAACTACAGTTTTCAGGTAAAGTTTCCAATTGCCTGTTTTTTCAATTTGGTTTTCTTTAAAGTAGTTGTTTACTCTTTTATTTAGCGTCTTAAAAAATTCTTTCGAGTCTGTTCTCGAAAAGCGGAGTCTTTGTGTAGCTTGCATAAATTCTTTTGAGGTGTAAAAATAACTCAAAAAAAATTAAAATTGTAGACTTACTGTAAAAACACTATGGAGGAAGTACTGAAACATTTTCCCGACCTCAATGAAATTCAAATCAGGCAATTTGAGCAATTGGAAGGGGTGTATCGGGAATGGAATGCACAGATCAATGTGATTTCAAGGAAAGATATGGATCACTTTTACGAACGCCACGTGCTTCATTCGTTGGGAATCTCCAAAGTTCTAAATTTTAAAAAAGGGGCTGCTGTTTTGGATGTAGGGACAGGAGGAGGCTTTCCCGGAATGCCTCTGGCTATTTTGTTTCCAGCCGTTCAGTTTTTTCTAATAGATTCCATTGCGAAGAAAATTAAAGTAGTAGAAGCCGTTCAGCAAGCATTGGGGTTGACCAATGTCAGAGCCCAGCAACTCAGGGCAGAAGACTTTACCGAAAAAGTTGATTTTGTGGTGAGCAGGGCTGTGACCCGAATGGATGCTTTTGTTCCTTGGGTAAAAAACAATATAAAATCCAAGCATCGGCATCCGATCAAAAATGGAATTCTTTACCTCAAGGGGGGAGAACTTACCGAAGAACTTCGTCAATTTCCAAGGGCAGTCTGCTATGAACTCAAGACGTATTTTGAGGCTCCTTTTTTTGAAACGAAAAAAGTAGTAGCGCTGTCTTTTTAGATGTTTTTCTCTAGTTGCTTTTCAACCCGATAGCTTATTTCGGGGGTTTCTTGATTTTGGGCTAGAGCATAACTATATCCCAAACACAGTGGGAGAAGCATGGGTAAAATTTTCATTTGTTTTTTACTTTGAATCCCATGAATAGACGAAACCCAAACAAAAAGGTTACCCCTTTATTCTCCTAAAAAAGGATAGCGGTAGTCTTGTGCAGGAACAAAGGTTTCTTTGATTAAACGAGGGGAAATCCACCGCATTAAGTTGGCTGCAGAACCTGCTTTGTCATTTGTACCCGAACCTCTTGTACCTCCAAAGGGTTGTTGTCCTACTACTGCTCCCGTGGGTTTGTCGTTAATGTAGAAATTTCCAGCACTATTTTCCAACGCATTCAAAGCCTCCTCTAGGGCATATCGATCT
>JALQVM010000108.1:0-3361 GCA_023263685.1 Flavobacteriaceae bacterium
CCGGTGTTGTGCTTGGGTCTGCAGTACTTACTGCCATAGGAATTTTCCTTTTCAGTACGCAAACAGGGCAAATGGTCTATGTAGCTGCAATTTTCTTTGCCCTAGGGGTATGTTATTTCTGGCCCAATATGATTGGTTTTGTAGCAGAAAAAATACCTGCTAGTGGAGCTTTAGGAATGTCAATAGTAGGGGGTATGGGAATGTTTTCTACCTCTATTTTTCAACCGATTATCGGAGGGTGGATTGACAACTCTACGGCAGAACAAGCCGCTAACGGATTGACAGGCACCGCCTTGGATTTAGCTGCAGGTCAGCAAACCCTGACGTATATGATAGGATTCCCAGGCGTTTTGATTGTCTTGTTTACCATCTTGTATTTCTGGCAACGGAATTTAAAGCCAGTTGCAGCTTAAGCCATCTTTTTACTGTAAAAAAAGCCATCTCTTTAGATGGCTTTTTTTTAGGTGTTCATCAGTGTTTCAATTTCCTCTACTTCAATAGGAATGGACCCCATGAGGTTGAGAGGAGCCCCTTCGGTTTGGATTACCACATCGTCCTCCAGACGGATACCAAACCCCTCTTGGGGGATGTAAATCCCCGGTTCAACGGTAAACACCATTTGGGGTTCCATAGGCAGATGAAGCAATCCATAATCGTGGGTATCTAAGCCCAAATGATGGGCTGTACCATGCATAAAATACTTTTTGTAGGCGGGCATTTCGGCGCTTTCATTTTGAAGATCCGCCTTGTCTAATAGCCCAAGTTTTACTAATTCTGAAGTCATCAATTTGCCTACTTCTACATGAAATTCTTTCCAAATAACACCGGGTCTAAGAAGTTTAGTCGCTTCTTTTTTAACAGTTAATACCGATTCATAAACTTCTTTTTGTCTAGCAGTAAACCGACCCGAAACAGGAACCGTTCGCGTCAGGTCACTGGAATAATTTCCGTATTCGGCTGCGACATCCATCAGGATTAAATCTCCCGAATGACACTGTTTATTGTTTTCGGTATAGTGCAACACGTTAGCGTTTTCTCCTGCAGCGATGATGGGAGTGTAAGCAAACCCTTTGGAGCGATTTCGGATAAATTCATGGGCAAATTCAGCTTCGATTTCATATTCCCAAACCCCGGGTTTGATAAAAGACAACACCCTTCTAAACCCTTTTTCAGTAATATCACACGCTTGTTGAATTTGTTCAATTTCCTCGGGAGATTTTACCGACCTCAATTGCTGAAGAATGGGATTGCTTTTTCCTACCCCATGGGCGGGATAGGTTTTTTTGCACCAGTCGATAAACCGATCTTCTCGAGTTTGGGTTTCCACGGCTTGGCGGTAGTGTTCGTTGGTGTTAAAATAAAAACAATCGCATTGGACGCTCAATTCTTGAAAGATTCGTTTAAAATCCTCTAGCCAGTAAACCGTTTGAATGCCACTTCGTTCACGGGCTTGTTCTTGTGTCAGTTTGGCTCCTTCCCATACGGCAATATGCGCATTCGTTTTTCGAACAAAAAGCACCTCTTGGTGTTTCTTTTCTAGGGCATCTGGAAAGATTACTACTATACTTTCTTCTTGATCAATTCCGCTGAGATAAAATAAATCATTGTTTTGTCTTAAAGGTAAAGATCCGTCAGCACTGATGGGATAAATGTCATTGGAGTTAAAAACTGCCAGGCTTTTGGGTTGCAATGCACGGGCAAATTTTTTTCTATTTTCAATGTACACAGAGGCAGAAATAGGATGGTAACGCATAGATTGTTTTTTACTAAGATAGCTGTTTTTAAAAAGTACAAAATGGGGTTTGCCCAATTTTTCAAAAATTTTGCAGCCTGTAGCATTCAATTTTTTGTTTAGGATTTTATTCAAAAAACGACTCAAAAGAGCCCTAAAATTAAACAGAGGATCTTTAGGGTTTAAGGCAGGTACTCATATTTGGAAAAATACGTTAAAGCAGTTTGTCGCTCAGAGTTTATGCCTTAATTTTGTTCCTCAAATTGAAAACTATGACTTTAATCGCCTCTTCAATTGGCAAAAAACTTACCATGGCCCTTTCGGGATTATTTTTGGTGATTTTTTTGACACAACATTTTGTGATCAACCTCACTTCTGTTTTTAGTCCTTCTCTGTTTAATGAACTTTCACATTTTATGGGGAATAACCCTGTGGTTCAGTTCATTTTTCAGCCCATCTTAATTCTCGGTGTGTTGTTTCACTTTATCATGGGATTTGTTCTTGAGCTTCAAAATTGGAAGTCAAGAACTGTAAAATACGCAAGCTATAAAGGGGGCGCCAACGCTCCGTGGGTCTCTCGAAACATGATTTTATCTGGGGCCGTAATCCTTTCTTTTCTCGCGCTTCATTTTTACGATTTCTGGGTTCCTGAGATGAACTATAAATACGTTGAGGGCCTGCCTTTGGATTCTGAGCGCTATTTTGAGGAATTGATACATAAGTTTGAAAGTCCAATACGAGTCGGGATCTATTTACTTTCCTTTGTGTTTCTGGCGCTTCACTTGAATCACGGATTTGCCTCTTCATTCCAAACCGTAGGGGTAAACAACAAATATTCCAAATCGATCAAATCCTTTACTACAGCATTCTCTTACGGTATCCCGATGGGGTTTGTATTGATTGCATTGTTTCACCATTTAAACGCATTTTAATATGGCATTAGATTCTAAAATACCCAAAGGACCCTTAGCCGATAAGTGGACACAGCATAAAAGCAATATCAATTTGGTGAGCCCAGCAAACAAGCGTTTAATTGACGTGATTGTTGTGGGTACAGGATTGGCGGGTGCTTCGGCTTCTGCTACACTAGCCGAACTGGGCTACAACGTGAAAACCTTTTGTTTTCAAGATTCTCCTAGACGTGCGCACTCTATTGCAGCCCAGGGGGGAATCAATGCGGCAAAAAATTATCAAGGCGATGGAGATTCAACTTACCGTCTTTTTTACGATACCATTAAAGGGGGGGACTACCGTTCTAGAGAAGCTAACGTACATCGTTTGGCCGAGGTTTCAACCAACATCATCGATCAATGTGTGGCACAAGGAGTTCCTTTTGCACGGGATTACGGTGGATTGTTAGACAACAGATCCTTTGGAGGAGTGTTGGTGTCACGAACTTTTTATGCCAAAGGGCAAACAGGACAGCAGTTGCTTCTTGGGGCCTATTCTGCAATGAACCGTCAGATTGGTAGAGGTAAGATCAAAATGTACAACCGACATGAAATGATGGATCTTGTTTTGGTTGAGGGTAAAGCAAGAGGAATCATCGCTCGAAATTTAGTCAACGGTAAATTAGAACGTCACAGTGCCCATGCAGTTGTAATTGCTTCTGGAGGCTATGGAAATATA
>JALQVM010000108.1:3371-5581 GCA_023263685.1 Flavobacteriaceae bacterium
CTACCAATGCCATGGGAAGTAACGTTTCAGCCGCCTGGAAGATCCACAAAAAAGGAGCACATTTTGCCAATCCTTGTTTTACTCAAATTCACCCGACTTGCATTCCTGTTTCAGGAGAGCATCAATCTAAATTGACCTTGATGTCGGAGTCTTTGAGAAACGACGGAAGGATTTGGGTACCTAAAAAACTAGAAGACGTCAAAGCGATTCGCGAAGGAAAATTAAAACCCACAGCAATTGCTGAAGAAGACCGCGATTATTATTTGGAAAGACGCTATCCTGCTTTTGGAAACCTTGTTCCGCGGGATGTAGCTTCACGTGCGGCTAAAGAACGTTGCGATCAAGGATACGGAGTCAATAAAACAGGAGAGGCCGTTTATTTGGATTTTGCTGCTGCCATTGAGCGTTATGGCAAAGAACAAGCTCACGTCAAGGGGCTGGATGAAAACGATGCGGCTGTAGTAAAAAAACTGGGTCAGGAGGTAATCCGTGCAAAATACGGTAACCTCTTCCAGATGTATGAAAAAATCGTAGATCAAAACCCCTACGAAACCCCGATGATGATCTATCCAGCAGTGCATTATACCATGGGTGGAGTATGGGTAGATTACAACCTCATGACTACCATACCCGGATGCTATGCTATAGGAGAAGCAAATTTTTCTGACCATGGCGCCAACCGACTAGGGGCATCTGCTTTGATGCAGGGGCTTGCAGATGGTTATTTTGTATTGCCCTATACCATCGGAGATTACCTTGCACAGGACATTCGTACGGGAGCCATAGCAACCGATCTTCCTGAATTTGAAAAAGCAGAAGCTTCCGTCAAAGCCCAATTGGATGCTTTCGTAAACAACCAAGGAACACATACCGTAGATTATTATCACAGAAAATTAGGTAAAATCATGTGGGACAAATGCGGGATGTCACGGAATGCAAAAGGACTTACTGAAGCCATAGCTGAAATAAAATCTTTGAGAGAAGATTTTTATAAAAATGTAAAAGTTCCTGGAACCACTTCCGAGTTTAATCCTGAATTAGCAAAAGCTGCTCGGGTAGCAGATTTTCTGGAGTTAGGAGAGTTGTTTGCTAAAGATGCTTTAGAGCGCAACGAATCTTGTGGAGGCCACTTTAGAGAAGAATCGCAGACTCCTGAAGGAGAAGCACTGCGCGATGACGAAAACTTTACCTTCGTTTCCGCTTGGGAATACAAAGGCGATCCTTCCAAAGCAACATTGCACAAAGAGCAATTGAACTACGAAGAAATAGAAGTTAAAACACGATCTTATAAATAGAATGATGAATTTGACACTCAAAGTTTGGCGACAAGCCAATGCTGACGCGAAAGGAAAAATGGAAACCTATCAAATAAGCGAAGTTTCTCCAGACATGTCTTTTCTTGAAATGATGGATGTGCTCAATGAAGAGTTAATAGAAAAGGGAATCGATCCTGTTGCTTTTGACCACGATTGTCGTGAAGGAATTTGCGGAATGTGTTCGATGTTTATCAATGGAGAAGCACACGGACCCGACCGCTTGGTGACCACCTGTCAACTGCATATGCGGAAATTTAAAGACGGGGATACCATTACTATTGAGCCCTTTAGAGCCAAGGCTTTTCCAGTGATTAAAGACCTTACAGTAGATCGTTCTTCCTTTGACCGCATACAACAAGCCGGAGGTTTTGTAAGCGTCAATACTTCAGGGAATACCCAAGACGCCAATGCCATTCCTATTGACAAACACGATGCAGACAAAGCTTTTGATGCGGCTGCTTGTATCGGTTGTGGGGCTTGTGTTGCCACCTGTAAAAATGCTTCAGCCATGTTATTTGTTTCTGCAAAAGTATCTCAGTATGCATTACTCCCTCAGGGTAAAGTAGAAGCTACCGATCGCGTGCTCAATATGGTGAATCAGATGGATGAAGAAGGGTTTGGAAATTGTACCAACACGGGGGCCTGTGAGGTAGAATGTCCCAAAGGAATTTCCCTCGAAAATATCGCGCGAATGAATCGTGAATATTTGTACGCGAGTTTAAAGGGTTAATTTTTAAAATTTATAGACCATACCGTAATTTACCGTTCGGTTTTGATACACCCTTTTTGTAAGAGTTTCTTCGAAGGCATCATCATTATTAAAATTGAGTAAGCCGTAATTGTATCGCAGGTCAAATGAAAATTTTGGGTTTACTTTAAATTCAAACCCCAGCA
>JALQVM010000109.1 GCA_023263685.1 Flavobacteriaceae bacterium
AAAATGCCAAAACGGGAACCCCGTACATCACGACCAAATAATAGGTTTTTGCCAAAGAAAACAAACTTCCTTTTCCTCCAAAAAGCGGGATAATATCATTGACAAAATACAATCCAAACACCACGACGATTACCGTCAAAAATAGGGTTAACGAAATCTGGTTGGCAAAAGTACGTTCGGCTTTGGATCTTAAATTTTCTCCTAAGGCGCGGGATATAATGGAAGCCCCTCCTACGCCGATCGACATTCCCAAGGCAGCAATAAAAAACGAAACAGGTAGGACGACATTTATGGCGGCAATGGCGTTGGAACCAATCCACTGACCGACAAAAATCGTATCGATTAGAATATTTAACGACATCACCAGGATTCCAATGGAAGCGGGAACTGCCTGCTGAATTAAAAGTTTGGGAATGGGTTTGCTTCCAAGCGCTTCGGTTGACTTGACACTCATTGAGCAGCTTTGTTAAGCGCCCACTCGTCGATCCACCTGCTCATCACATTTACCCAATCTTCTCTATCGTTGATACAAGGAATGACATGCAATTTTTTGCCTCCCTTTTCTTCAAAATCTTCTGCTGCCTCCATTCCAATCTCCTCGAGGGTTTCTAAACAATCCGACACAAAAGCGGGAGTAGCAATCGCCAATTCTTTCGTTCCGTTTTTAGCAAATTCCTCAACGGTTTTGTCAGTGTAGGGCTTTAACCAAGAACCTAAAATCGACACCCGAGACTGGAAACTTGTCGAATAGGTGCCTTCTTTTAACTCCAAATAGTCCGCAACGTTTTTCGTAGTCATTTCGCATTGATGTCTGTAGCAATACGCGTGAGCTGGAGACTCTTCGAAACAACATTTCCCATCCATTTTGCAATGCGATTTGGTGACATCCGACTTGCGAATGTGCCGCTCAGGAACCCCGTGGTAAGAAAACAAAAGATGCTCCCAGTCTTTCCCCTTCAGCGCTTCTTGAATCGAGTTTGACAAAACGCGAATGTAATCCGGATGGTTGTAAAATGGCGGTAAAGAAGTAAATTCCATCTGGGGGAAATACTTACTTCTAATTTCTTCAGCCAGCACAAGGATGGTTTCAGTGGTAGCCATTGCAAATTGAGGATAAAGCGGAACCAAAAGCACTTCTTTAACTCCTTGCTTTGCCAACTCTTCCAAACCAAAATGCAGGGAAGGGTTTCCATAGCGCATGGCCAAAGCCACTGGAGCAGAAACTTTTTTTTGAATTTTTTCTTGAAGCCGTTCAGAGAGTACGATCAAGGGGGAACCTTCTTCCCACCAAATTTTCCTGTAGGCTTTTGCAGATTTTTTGGGTCGTGTGTTTAGGATGATACCCCTGACTAAAAAGGTTCGAAACCACTTGGGAAGATCGATCACCCTTTCATCCATCAAAAACTCATCTAAATAAGACCTTACATCTTTTGTTTCGGTACTGTCTGGAGAACCCAGATTGACTAAAAGTACACCTTTCATTGACAATTTTTTTACGAAGATACTGAACCTAAATATTTCTTTGGAGTCGTTCCATACTTCTTTTTGAAGGCAGCGATAAAATGGCTTGCCGAACTGTAGCCTAGCTTTATTCCTACTTCATTTACATTGTACTTTTGTGAATTCAACATCCTGCATGCCTCTTCCATTTTGTGATCTATTAAATAGGCATAGACCGTATCGCCATAAAGCTCTTTAAACCCCTCTTTTAATTTTTTTAAGGAAAGTCCAATTTCAACTGCAAGCTCCTCTAAAGAAGGGGGATCCGTCATACGATCCAATACAATTTCTTTGGCCTTTCTGATTTTTCTTACATTTTCTTCATCTACCAAAAAGGGGCATTGCTCTACCGAGGGATCTTCACTTTTATTAAAATACAGACTTAACAACTCATAGACCTTTCCTTTTATGTACAGTGTTTTTAAACTATCGTGTACTTTGGATTGCAAGATCTGACTCAAAACCACAGCAATAGAGGAACTGAAAGGCAGGTTGTCGTAGTATTTTTTTGAGCTGTTTTCTGAACTTAAAAAAGGAATATGATCCGCATCAGAAGAAAATAACGCATGGAATTTGGTTATGGAAATTAAAACACTAACAAGCCACGTATTTTCGCTCAGCTCCACATCTATAGGCAGTTCTTTGGCGGGATTGTAGAGCAACATAGAATGATTTTCATTTAAAGGAAAGGTGTAGCTGCCCTGGTTGAATCGAAAATTCATCTGTCCTTTTAAACAAAAATGAAATTGTAAAAAATCTTGAGCCACGGCATGGGTTAGATCCAAAATCTGATCGGTATCATTTTTGGTTCGCATTACAAAACAACCCGAATTTATCTCCGTAAGTTCAAAAGAACTTTTTTCGTTATTTTTTTCCTTCATAGGATTCTAATTTATATGCACAATTAAAATAAAACTATGCTATGGGCTACAAAAATAAGCCTTTTAAAAGAGTTTTAAGAATTCTAGCAAAAAAACCTAAAGTGCTATTTTAAAACTTTATAGCGGTATTTTTTAACCCCTGACTCTCTTATTTTTGTGTCGGAATTTAAACCGCCCTTTTTTGACTAAAAGCAAAAAATTTTATGCTGTAGGGGTTAGCCATAAAACAGCCTCCATCGACCGTCGTGGGCACTTTAGCCTTAGTGACTCCCAACTCCATGCGCTCTTTTTAGAGGCAAAAGAAATAGGAATACAAGACCTTCTCCTAATCAATACCTGCAACCGAACGGAGCTCTACGGATGGACTTTTTCTGCCACAGAACTGATCGAGTTACTCTGTACCCATGCGGCAGGATCTAGAGAAAGCTTTGATCAAATAGGATATGCTCTGGAAGAAGACAAGGGAATTCATCACCTCTTCCGTGTGGGAACGGGACTTGAAAGCCAAATTCTTGGAGATTTTGAAATTATTGGCCAAATCAAACAGGGCTTTTATCGTTCTAAAAAAATGGGACTTGCCCAAGGAAACATGGAGCGGCTCATAAATTCTGTAATTCAGGCGAGCAAAAGAATTAAAACAGAAACCCAAATTTCCAGCGGAGCTACCTCAGTAGCCTTTGCATCCGTCCAATACATTTTACAAAATGTAGAAAACATTGCTCAAAAAAATATTTTGCTTTTTGGAACCGGAAAAATTGGTGCAAACACCTGTGAAAACTTGGTGAAACACAGTCAAAATGACCACATCGTTTTGATAAACAGAACCCAAGAAAAAGCGGAAAAAATTGCCGGAAAATTCCCTGTAGAAGTCAGACCTTTTGGAGAATTAACAGCCTCCATCCGAGAAAGCGATGTACTCATTGTTGCTACCAGTTCCCAGAAGCCAACCATCACAGCCGATTTGATTCACAACCACAAACCGCTTTTAATTTTAGATCTTTCACTTCCTCGAAATGTAGATCCCGCACTTAACGAAAGACCCCAAACTCATGTGATTCACTTGGATGAACTTTCTCAAATTACCGATGCCACGTTTGAAAAAAGAAAGCAATTCATCCCCCAAGCCGAAGCCATACTCCAGAGTGTGGAGTTGGAATTTTTGGAATGGCTGACCCACCGTAAATACGTACCGACTCTTAAAGCGTTTAGGGAAAAAATAAAGCAACCCAAGCCCAATGCAGAGGCGCTTTCAGAAAACGATGCTGATTATACGGCTCAAAAAATCATGGGACAATTGGCAGCTTATTTGAGATCAAACCCCCACAAAGCAGATGAAACCGTTCACTTGCTTCAGGATGTTTTTGAATTGAACCCTGAGCAATATCTCGAAAAATGATACGGATCGGAACACGAAATAGTGCATTAGCACTTTGGCAAGCCCAGCAAGTTAAAAATCAACTGCAAGCGCTTGGAGTTTCTGCTGAACTGATACCTGTAGAAAGTGAGGGAGACCAAAACCTAAGGGATCCGCTTTACAAAATGGGCATTCAAGGAATTTTCACCAAAACACTCGACGCTGCCTTACTGGACCAAAGAATTGATATTGCGGTGCACAGCTTAAAAGATGTCCCCACTTTTTTGGCAGAAGGGATAGAAATTAAGGCCGTATTAGCCCGTGGAGCCTGTGCTGATGTTTTGGTTTACCCTCCCGAGCACAACACTCCTCCAAAAAAAATCATAGGCACAGGAAGCTTGAGAAGAAAAGCGCAATGGCTTAGAAAATATCCTGACTATACGGTTGAAAACCTTAGGGGTAATGTGCAAAAAAGACTAGAAAAGCTAGCCCAATCCGAGTGGACAGGTGCAATTTTTGCTCAAGCGGGTATAGAACGCTTGGAGCTTTCTGATCTACACTACAACAAGCTGGATTGGATGATTCCTGCTCCAGCACAAGGGGCCATCGGCATTGCCTCTTTAAGTTCCAACAGCGCTGTACTGCCTTTTTTAGACCGCCTTAATTCCTCTGAAACGGCTTTATGTACTGAAATCGAACGTAGTTTTTTAAATACGCTCGAAGGAGGATGTACGGCTCCCATCGGGGCAATTGCGAAAATAAAAGAAAGTAAATTGTTTTTTCAGGGGGGGCTTTTTTCGCTTGACGGCAGTCAGGCTAAGCAGATAGAAGAGGTGGTTTCTCTTCAAGATGCTAAAGGACTTGGGATTCAATCGGCGAAAAAAATTCTTGACCAGGGAGGGGCTTCCCTAATGGATGAAATCAAATCCCAACTGTCGAAATGAAATTGCTCGCTACAAAAAAACTCAGTCTTGGATTAAAAGATCGGTTGATTCAACATGGATTTTCATTGGTCGAACAACCTTTTATACAAATCCAACCGCTACACTTTTCAATCAATTTTGTGGAGGATCATGTACTGTTTACCAGTCAAAATGCGGTACAAATTGCTTTTTCAAACCCAGAACTCAGCCCCTTACTGGAGAAAAAAAAATACTACTGTGTAGGCGAAAAAACAAAATCGCTATTAGAAAAAAATGGGCAAAAAGTGATTAAAATGACTCAAAATTCAGTAGAATTGGTCCATTTTTTAAAAAAAATGTACAAAAATGAGCGTTTTTCATTTTTTTGCGGAAAGCGAAGAAGACCAGAAGTTGAGCAATTTTTTTCTGAAAACAACATCCCCCATACCTTACACGAAATTTACGATACCGTATTAACACCCAAACAGCTGAATACCCATTTTGACGGAATACTGTTTTTTAGCCCCTCAGCTGTGGATAGTTTTTTCAGGACCAATTCCTGGGAGCCGCAAACCCGAGGATTTTGTATTGGAGCTACCACTGCCTCTTTTTTGCACCCCTACACTCAAAATTACAGCATTGCTAAAGAACCCAACGAAACCCAACTCTTCTTAAGTATTCACAACTATTACACTCACCACCATGCTCAAAAATGATTTGTTTTTAAAAGCCCTAAGGGGAGAAACCGTAACCAGACCTCCCGTTTGGATGATGCGACAAGCGGGAC
>JALQVM010000010.1 GCA_023263685.1 Flavobacteriaceae bacterium
CTTCGTTTATCGAACAACCGAACACAGTTCCCAATGCAGTGACACAAGAACTTTTAGAAGAAAAATATCAAATTGCAGCCGAGAAATCCTATGCGAATTATTCGTTTATGATGGGTGCAACCAACGATAATCTCGATGAAGTTCTAAAAACAAATCCGAAGAATGTTGCAGGAATAAAAATATTTTTGGGTTCCTCTACAGGAAATATGTTGGTCGATAATCCAGAGGTATTGAAATCCATCTTTAGCAGCACGAAACTGGTAATCGCAGTTCACTGTGAAGATGAAGACACCATTCGAACCAATTTAAAAGCGGCTAAAGAAAAATACGGTGATGCGATTCCGATCAGTGAACATCCCCGAATCAGAAGCGAGGAAGCTTGTTACTTATCCTCCTCCCAGGCGGTGGCCTTAGCAAAAGAAACAGGGGCACGTTTGCATGTTTTTCACGTGTCTACGGCCAAAGAATTGGAATTGTTTGAAAATGACATTCCACTAGAAGAGAAAAAAATTACCGCAGAAGTCTGTATCCATCATTTGTGGTTTTCCGAGGAAGACTACAAACAAAAAGGAACCCGAATCAAATGGAACCCTGCGGTGAAAACAAAGGAAGATAGAGCGGCTCTTTGGGAGGGTCTCAATTCAGATCTATTGGATGTTTTGGCAACGGATCATGCACCCCATACCGAAGAAGAAAAAAACCAAGGCTACACCCAAGCGCCCTCGGGAGGACCACTGGTACAACACGCCCTAGCAGCACTACTTACTGCCTACCATCAAGGTAAAATTTCACTCGAAAAAATAGTGCAGAAGGCCTGTCACAATCCGGCGGTGCTCTTTGATGTAAAAGAGCGAGGCTATATACGGAAAGGGTATTATGCAGACCTTGTGGTCGTGGATCTCAACAAAGAATTTGAAGTTTGCCGTGAAGACCTCCTCTATCAATGCGGATGGTCTCCTTTTGAAGGAACGAAATTTAAAGGAGCTGTTGAAGCGACCCTACTCAACGGTCAGTGGGCATATGCTCAGGGCAAGGTTCGTGCTGAGTCGGCAGCAATGGAATTAACATTTGATAGGGAATGAGAACAAGCGTATACATCATCCTTTGTCTTGTAGCAACGAGCTTCGTTTTGTCTTGCAGCACTACAGGAGCGGTAGAAAAACCGGATAATTTAATTAAAGAATCTCTCATGGAACGGGTGTTGTACGATGTGATGGTTTTAGAAGCTATGAATTCTTTTACTCCCAAAAACCCCAACTTTGAGGCTGTTTATGGCAACCCTTATCTCTATAAAAAATACGGAATCGACAGTTTACAATTGGTGCAAAGTGATCAGTACTATGCAAAATTTCCACGCATCTATTCCAGGATGTATTCCAACGTCATCAAGCGGATGGAAAAAGTGAAGGACAGTTTGACCGAATTGGGAAAACTCCAAAAAAATCCTCAGTGAGGAAGGGGATAGTCCTGTGCAATTTCTTTTAACATTTGGTCCAAATTTTTATAGGTAAAGTCGAGACTGCGTTTAATTTTTGACCCATCGTATTTTTGTTGACTACACAAACTTTTAATAGTGGCTCGATTCAAAAAACTTTTTTTGAGACCGAGAGCATATGCGGTTTTATCAATAAAAAAAAGCAGGTAGAGTAGGGTTTTGGAGAGGCTAAATCGAGGGGCTCTAACTCCTAAAACACTTGCTGTTCTTTTGATCAGTTCCTTGTAGGGGCGATTTTCAGCTACTAGGATAAATCGTTCGTTTTTTATAGAAGACTTCATTAAGCTGAGCAGTACTTCAACCACATCATCAACGGATACGATAGCCGCATTACCCGTAGGAGAAAAGTTCATCCCTTGGGCTACCCTCTTAATTAACGAGCCGCTACTGGAATTCCAAAAATGACTCCCCAAAACAATTCCAGGATTTAGGATTACCACATCCAAACCCTCTTGTGATCCTCTCCATACTTCCAATTCTGCTCCATACTTCGAATAGGCATAAGGGGTGTGAGTTTCGTTTGAATTCCACAGCTGATCTTCATTCACTAAAGCTACTGTTGACGCTACACCTAGGGCAGCAATGGAACTCAAATAGCCAAATTTTTTAACCTTGTATTTTAGGGCAAGATTGACCAAATTAGCTGTTCCTTCTATATTTGTTTTAATTAATTTTTCGGTATGGTGCTCAGCAAAGGAGACTTTTGCAGCACAATGGTAAACTTCAGTGACTTTAGGAAAAATTATTTCCAACTGAACAAGATCGTTGAGCTCTGCTTGATGCCATTGGATTTGTCCAAAATATTCTGGATGCTCCGGAGCCTTTAGTTTAAAAAAATCAGCAATTTTTGCAATGCTGTTTTCTCTTCGGTAAAGTGCTAGGGTAGTGCGTTTTTCTTTTGCGAGGGCTAAAAGCACATGAGCGCCAATCATCCCTGTTCCTCCGGTTACCAAAATCATAAAAACGAAAGTACACTTTTTTGATTTTGATTTTTGGTTTCCCTCAGAGAAATCTATCTTTACTCAAAAAATAAATGCCAACTAATTTTGTTCAAGAACTTCGCTGGCGTGGATTGCTTCACGACATCATGCCTGACACCGAAGAATTCCTATTATCAGAACCCACCAAAGGCTATATTGGATTTGATCCCACAGCAGATTCACTTCATATTGGAAGTCTGGTTCAGATCATCATTTTAATGCACTACCAAAATGCGGGACATACTCCTATCATACTGATGGGGGGTGCTACGGGTATGATAGGCGACCCCTCAGGAAAGTCTGATGAACGGAATTTGTTGGATCAACAAACCCTTGAAACAAATTGTGCCGGCATCCAAAAACAATTTCAGCGTTTTTTGGATTTTGATTCCTCCCTTTCCAATGCTGCTCAAATGGTCAACAATTACGACTGGATGAAAGACTTCAGTCTCATCGATTTTTCAAGAGAGGTTGGAAAACACATCACGGTCAACTATATGATGGCCAAAGAATCGGTTAAAAAACGGTTGAGTTCTGAGGCTAAAGTGGGGATGTCTTTTACAGAATTTACCTATCAGTTACTGCAAGGCTTTGACTTTCTCCATCTTTACAAAACCCTGAATTGTAAATTGCAATTGGGGGGAAGTGATCAGTGGGGAAATATTACCACAGGTACAGAACTCATTAGAAGAAAAGAAGGGGGAAAGGCCTACGCCATCACCTGTCCTTTGATCAAAAAAGCAGACGGTACTAAATTTGGAAAAACCGAAGACGGTAACGTTTGGCTGGATAAAACCCGTACTTCTCCTTATAAATTCTATCAATTTTGGTTAAATTCTTCAGACGAAGACGCCCTTTCCTACATTAAGATTTTTACCTTTTTGACCGAAGCGGAGGTCAATCAAAAAATACTAGAACACACCGAAGCCCCTCATTTAAGGATACTGCAAAAGGCCATAGCAGAAGAGGTAACACGTTTAGTTCACGGAGAAGAAGAATTGGTAAAGGCTCAGGAGGCTTCTCAGATACTTTTTGGCAATGCGACTCGTGATGCCCTTCAAAAACTGGATCACGATACGTTTCTCGAACTGTTTGATGGAGTACCTCAGGCCCAGGTCACAAGAAGCCAACTGGTGGATGGAATGGATGCGGTTGCGGCCTTATCCGCAGAAACAGGATTTTTACAATCCAATGGGGAGGCTCGTAGAGCTTTAAAAGAAAACGCTATTGCTGTGAATAAAAGTAAAATATCGGCAGACTATGTGATCACAGAACAAGACCTAATTGCAGACCAATTTGTATTGCTTCAGCGCGGTAAAAAAAATTATTTTATCCTAAAAATTTCCGACTAGACTACCATAAGGTTGCACCCTCTAACCTCCGCTTGGTCAAATCTACCCAGTACTTCAAAACTTCCATCAGCATAGAGCTTGCCTAAGTCTTGCGTAGCGATAAAGGCGCAGGAGTCAACATTAGCCAAGTCTATCACGTTGATTCCTCCTGTTTTTTCAATGGCTTGAATTTCAAAGGGATCCTCTGGGGCTCGAGTACTTACTTTCATCCAGGGAGGAGTATAAAAAATTCCATCACCGCTTGAATAGGCTTGGCTTAAGAGTTCCGTCATGCCGTATTCAGCGTGTATGGTTTTTACGCCAAAGTGCTGTTTTAAGTGTTGATGAAGGGCAGCTCGTACCCATTCTTTTCGCATGCCTTTCATGCCTCCAGTTTCCATGATAAGGGTGTGTTTTAAATTCCAATTGAACTTTTCAGCAGCCTCGAGTAGGGCAAAAGTAACCCCTAATAGTATCGTTTTTTGTCCCTTTTGCTCCAAAAGATCTACGGTTGATTTTAGGGTGTCCCATTCGTTCAAATAAAAACCACTTAGGGGCTGCTTGCTTTGCTGAATTAATTCCTTAGCCATATACACTAATGAGGCGTGATCGCGTTCAAGATAGGAGGGAAGCAATGCCAATAGGGTGTAGTCTTCAATAGGTCCGTAAAAGAGTTCAAAGCCCTTTTCAAAACTTTGATGGTATAATTTGTAATCCGATATATAGTGTTTAGAACGAATTTGACCGGAAGTTCCACTGGATTCAAAATAACTTTTGGGTTGGCTGCGGGTGGAGCAAACCGCATGCGATTTAAAAAACTGTATGGGTAAAAAAGGGATGTCCTTGACTTCTCTGACTTCCGTTTTATTCACATTGATCAGATCGCAATAGGAACGATACACAGAATTTTCCTCAAATTGATAGTAAAAAAGTGCAAGTGCATGTTCGTTAAAATCTGAATCACTTTTGATACGATCAAAGTGAAGTAAGGAAGATCTCATGGGGTAAAATTAGCCAAAATACTTCTGATGTTTGCCTATTACCCCTTAGTTTTCCTCGCCTACCATCTTCAGTTTTGAGCTACCTATGCTCTTCAATTCTTAATTATTAATATTAAGATAACATGGATTACTTCAAGAATATGTTAATTTTATTTTTTTAAAGGAAATGAATAAGGAAGACATTAAAATTCTTTTGGTTGACGATGAACCGGATATTCTTGAGATACTGCGTTTTAACTTAGAAAAAGTCGGGTATCAGATCAAGACCGCCTCCAATGGGCTAGACGCCCTTAAAGTAGCTGAAAAATTTCTCCCTCATCTCATTGTTTTAGACGTTATGATGCCCGGTCTAGACGGCATTGAAACCTGTGAACGACTCCGGCAGGACGAGCGGTTTCAGGAAACTGTTATCATGTTTTTGACTGCTCGAGGAGAGGACTATTCGTATGTTGCTGCATTTGATGCAGGGGCCGATGATTATGTAACCAAACCCGTTAAACCTAAAGTATTGGTGTCTAAAGTCAAAGGATTACTTCGAAGATTGAAAAAAAGAGAGGTAACCGACATGCAGTTGGAGTTTAAAAATTTAGTGATCGACCGCGAGGAGTATAAGGTAACCTTAAAAGGCAAAGAACTGTTGATGCCCAGAAAAGAATTTGAATTACTCTATTTACTCGCCTCAAAACCAGAAAAGGTATTTAAGCGAGAGAAAATTATGGAAAAAATCTGGGGGAGTGATGTAGTGGTTGGAGATCGAACCATTGATGTCCATATAAGAAAACTCCGAGAAAAAATTGGGGATCGATTTTTTAAAACGGTAAAAGGGGTAGGGTATAAGTTTATTCAACCCGAAAAATAATCGTGTGGAGAGACTCAAGTTTAAAAAAGCAAGTTTTGTTTCAGCTTTGCTCATTGCACTTGCTGTGCTGGTTATACAGCTAATTTTCTTGTATGCTTCAGCGCTCGAATTTTCTCAATTTGTCACCTTATTTGTACTGGAGTTTTTTGTCATACTTGTACTGGCTTACGTACTCCTTTCCTTTAGCTTTGAACGGTTTTTAATTGCACGAGTAAGGGAACTCTATCAAAGCCTTATTCCAACCACTTCTTACAGTTCATCGGTGGGACAATCGGAAGATATTGACCTACTGACTACCAGTCTTAAAAAACTCAGTTCCGATCAAAATTTAGAAATTGAACTTTTGAAAAAGGAGCAGGATTACAGGAGAGAATTTATTGGAAATTTAGCTCATGAATTAAAAACCCCACTGTTTACGGTTCAAGGCTATGTGTTGACCTTACTCGATGGAGTGGAGGATAAAAAAATTGTCAAAAAGTATTTAAAGCAAACCTCCAAGGGGGTAGAACGACTCGTGTACATCATCAAAGATTTGGATTTGATTACCCAGTTTGAATCGGGTATGGCAACCCTAAATCAAACCTCTTTTGATATCATAGCCACCATACAAAATGTTTTTGAACTGCTTGAAATGCAAGCCTCAGTAAGCAAGAGTGTAATAAAATTTGATAAGGTTTATGCTAAACCCATTAGGGTGATTGCTGATGAAGAACGCATCCATCAAGTACTGACAAATTTAATTGTAAATTCCCTGAAATACGGGGTAGAACGGGGAGTTACAGAGGTAAGTTTAGAAGAGTTGAAAGAGGGTAAACTCATGATACGTATAGCAGATAATGGAGAAGGCATAGAAGAAGAGCACCTGCCTCGACTTTTTGAGCGCTTTTATCGAGTGGATAAAACTAGAAATAGAAATCAGGGCGGATCGGGCTTAGGGCTTGCCATTGTCAAGCATATCATAGAAGCTCACGGAGAAAAAATTATTGTGGAGAGTGAAGCCAAGGTAGGCTCGGAATTTTCCTTTTCCCTCACTTTAGATAAAAATTAATTCCATCCTGGGATTCTAATTCCCTATTTTTATCAAAAAAATAGACCCCGTGGGAAGTAAGAATAAATTAAAACGTTTTCGAGAGAATGAAACCTTTAGCAATGTGATTCAGCCAGAGCGTAGTGCCTTAACCTCCTCTCAATTTAATCTTAAAGGTAAATGGAAAACGGATTATTTTAAAAATGATCGTCCCATTGTTTTGGAATTGGGGTGTGGTAAAGGCGAATACGCCGTACATCTTGCGGAAAACAACTCCAAAAAAAATTATATAGGGATTGATATAAAAGGAGCTCGTTTTTGGAGAGGAGCGAAAACAGCACTAGAAAAAGGACTGGATAATGTAGCTTTTTTGAGAACACAAATTGAGCTTATAACTTCCTGTTTTGCTGAACATGAAGTGGATGAAATTTGGATCACCTTTCCGGATCCACAAATCAAATACAAAAGAAGTAAACATCGGTTGACCCATCCAGAATTTCTGAAAATGTATAAAGAAATCCTCAAGCAGGAAGGGGTAATACATCTTAAGACGGACAGTGAATTTTTATTTGGCTACACCCTGGGGATGGTAGCCAATCGAGGCGAAATTCTGTACGCCCATCATGACATTTACCACAACAGCACCGCTCCTGAGGTGGCGACTGGAGTTCAGACCTTTTATGAGAAGCAGTTTTTAGATCAAGGGAAAGCGATAACCTATATGCAATTCAAACTCTAACATGCCCACAGACCCCTCTTTTTTTTTAAAAGTATACGAATTGGTTCGACAAATTCCTGAAGGTAAAGTAACTTCCTATGGCGCCATAGCAAGCTATTTAGGCTCTCCTCAAAGCTCACGCATGGTGGGGTGGGCAATGAACGCTTCCCATTCACATCCTGAGGTACCAGCGCATCGTGTGGTAAATCGAAATGGGGTGCTTACGGGTAAGCATCATTTTGGGGGAGGAACCCTGATGCAACAACTTTTAGAAAATGAAGGAATCCAAGTGGTAGACAATCAGGTTCAAAATTTCGAAAAACACTTTTGGGATCCCGTACGTGCTCTGAAGGATTTTTAAAAAAGCTTTGACTTTTCTTATTGAATCCTTAGCAGTATATTTGCTTACTTACCAGAACGGAAATGAAAATTACAAGAGAGGCGGTAATCAATTCACTCAAAACCATTAGTCTACCCGGTGAAGGTGGAAATATTATTGATGAAGGGGTCGTATCCAATGTCATGATATTTGGAGATCAGGTCGATATCGACCTTCAATTGCAAAATCCCAGTTTGCAAGCCAGAAAAAAATTAGAAGTTACCATTCTTAAAACCGTCCACGAGCAGGTATACGAAAAAGCAAAAATTAAACTCAACACCAAGGTGGTGAGTCCTCCTCAACCCGAGCAGCCCATCAAGGGAAAACCCATCAAGGGTATAGAAAACATCATTGCTGTTTCCTCCGGTAAAGGGGGTGTGGGAAAATCCACCATTACAGCCAATTTAGCAGTTACTCTAGCCACTATGGGTTGTAAAGTTGGAGTGTTGGATGCCGATATTTACGGCCCCTCAATACCCACCATGTTTGATATGGAAGGAGCCAGACCCTTGTCGGTTCAAATCGATGGAAAATCCAAAATGGAACCCATTGAAAATTATGGGGTAAAAGTTTTGTCTATTGGATTTTTTACCAAACCTGATCAAGCCGTTGTTTGGAGAGGGCCTATGGCAGCAAAAGCCTTAAATCAAATGATTTTTGATGCGGCTTGGGGAGCATTGGACTTCCTCCTTATAGACCTTCCCCCCGGTACGGGTGATATCCATTTGAGTATCGTTCAATCCCTCCCTTTGACCGGAGCAGTAGTAGTAAGCACGCCTCAAAATGTGGCTCTTGCAGATGCCAAAAAAGGAATTGCAATGTTTCAGCAACAGAGTATTAATGTTCCCGTATTGGGTATCATTGAAAACATGAGTTACTTTACTCCTGCCGAGCTACCCGATCATAAATATTACCTCTTTGGAAAAAAAGGAGCAGAATATTTGGCGAAAGACAAAGAGGTGCCCTTTCTTGGAGGAGTGCCTTTAATTCAAAGTATAAGAGAAGCAGCAGACGTGGGAAGACCTGCCGTACTTCAAGACCAGAGCGCATTAGCAACTCATTTTAATGAAATAACTAAAAAACTGGTCACCCAGACCTTGTTGCGAAACGAAAATTTACCCCCTACAAAAGCTGTAGAAATCACTAATTTAGTTGGATGTGAAGCCGTAAAATCATGAGCCTAAGTCAAGAACAAAGCATAGAAAAAATTCATCAAGCCTTAGAAGAAATCAGACCATTTTTGAATTCCGATGGAGGCGATATTTCATTTGTTTCTCTTGAAGACAACAAAGTTAAGGTTCAGCTCCACGGTGCTTGTGTGGGCTGTAGTGTAAACCAAATGACCTTAAAGTCTGGGGTAGAAATGACCATAAAAAAATACCTCCCTGAAATTGAAGCAGTGGAGAGCATAGACCCCTCTATCCATGATTAAAACGGATATTCTTATCATAGGAGCAGGACCTACGGGTTTGTTTACGGTATTTGAAGCTGGCCTGCTTAAGCTTAAATGTCATTTGATTGACTCCCTCCCCATGCCTGGAGGCCAATGTGCAGAAATTTACCCCAAAAAACCCATCTACGATATTCCTTCCCATCCGGAAATTCTGGCGGGTGATTTAATCAAAAATTTAGAAGCGCAAATTGCACCCTTTCAGCCGGGCTACACCTTGGGTGAGCATGCGGTTAGCATTGAAAAAACAGAGGACGATCAGTTTGTGGTAACCACGGACCAAGGCACTCAACATCAAGCACCTGTAGTGGCAATTGCTGGTGGACTAGGGACTTTTGAGCCTAGAAAACCCCCTCTAGAAAATCTTGAATTTTTCGAAACCAAAGGGGTGAATTATATCATTAAAGATCCAGAATACTACCGCAACAAAAAAATTGTGATTGCGGGGGGTGGTGATTCCGCATTGGATTGGACAATTTTTTTAGAACCCATAGCCTCCTCAGTTACTCTCGTTCACAGGAGAAACGAATTCCGTGGGGCCTTGGATTCTGTAGATAAAGTACAAGAACTTAAAAATGCAGGTCGAATCCATTTAATTACTCCTGCTGAGGTCACAGCACTCAAAGGAAAAGATAAACTGGAAGGCATTACAATTACCCGTGAAGTCGCTACTGAAGACCTTGTTTGTGACGCTTTTATTCCCCTCTTTGGATTGACGCCCAAGTTAGGGCCTATCGCAAACTGGGGCCTCGAAATTGAAAAAAATGCCATTAAGGTGGACAACAGCCTCGATTATCAAACCAACATTCCCGGCATATATGCCATCGGTGATGTAAATACCTATCCAGGAAAATTAAAACTTATTTTATGTGGTTTTCACGAAGCTACGCTTATGTGTCAGAGTGCCTTTAAACGGATTTATCCCGAAAAAAGAAATGTGTTAAAATACACTACAGTCAGTGGGGTAAGTGGATTTGATGGATCACAAAAGCAGGCTGCAAAATCGACCATAAAAAGTATAGACTAAGTGGATACCGATATTCAAATCTATGTGACTGATCGAGAGGGGAAAAGGCATGCGTTACTTGCCCCTATCGATATGCAAATGAATTTGATGGAAGTCTGCAAGGCGTATGAACTCCCGGTAGAGGGAACCTGCGGCGGTATGGCACTTTGTGCATCCTGTCAGTGCTACATCACTAGCTCGCATATACTACCCGAACGTTCTGAGGATGAAAATGCCATGCTTGCTGAAGCTTTTCATTTAAGAGATACCAGCCGATTGGGTTGTCAAATATTAATGACGAAGGAATTGGAGGGCTTGGAAGTAACCTTAGCTCCAGAAGCGTAGTATGACTAAATTTAAAAAACATCAGTGCGCCTTATTTGATCTCGATGGAGTAATTGTGGATACGGCGAAATACCATTTCCTAGCCTGGAAAAAAATAGCATCTCAGTGTGGATACGACTTGACCAAAGAAGAAAACGAACAGCTCAAAGGGGTGAGTCGTTCCGATTCCCTGATTCGAATTTTAGAAATGGCAGGAAAACGATTGGACAAAACAACTTTTGACACCTACCTCATTCAAAAAAATGAAGATTACCTACACCTCATTCAAGAGCTAACCCCAAACGATATACTGCCAGGTGTAAAGCGGGCATTAGAGCTTTTAAAAGTGCATAAAGTAAAGATTGGTTTGGGCTCTGCCAGTAAAAATGCCCTTCTCATTCTTGAAAAGCTGGAGCTTACACCCTTTTTTGAAGCCATTATTGATGGGAATGCAGTAGAAAAGGGGAAACCTCATCCTGAGGTTTTTTTAAAAGGAAGTGATGCCTTAAAAGTAGACCCAGCTGCCTGTGTTGTATTCGAAGATTCTCAGGCAGGCATTGATGCCGCCAAGGCAGGAGGGATGACTGCTATAGCCCTAGGAGATGAAAACGTATTTCAGCATATGGACTACTGTTATTCTGATTTTGAATGCTTGGACGATGCAATTCTTCAGGATATTTTTTACTTTATTTAAATACTAAGAATGAAATCAAGCTATTTGAAAACGCATCCTTGGAAAATAATTGAAGAAGGTTTTGACCCTACTCGAGTAAAGTCTTCAGAGAGTATCTTTAGTTTGGGTAACGGAAGCATGGGCCAGCGGGCAAATTTTGAGGAAACCTATACAGGAGATAGTTTTCAAGGAAGTTATGTTGGAGGGGTGTATTATCCTGACAAAACAAAAGTAGGATGGTGGAAAAATGGCTATCCTGAGTTTTTTGCCAAGGTATTGAATGCCCCGAATTGGATTGGAATTAATTTGGCAATAAATGGCATCCCACTCGATTTAAATCAATGTAAAGCAGTTTCTAGCTTTAGAAGAGTGTTAGATATGCAGTCGGGAATCTATACCCGATCTTTTGAGGCACAACTCGATTCCAATACCACAATTGAAGTAGTGGCGAAGCGCTTTTTGGCAATGAACGAAGCGTCTTTGGGGGTCATACAGTATCAAGTGAAAGCACTTCATGGGTCTTGTAATGTGGATATCGAATCTTATGTCGAAGGAAAAATCACTAACCAAGATTCCAATTGGGACGATCCGTTTTGGAACCATTTATCCGCCACCCATACCGATGGGGTGATGCTTTTACATTCCCAAACGTTTAAATCAGAATTTGATGTAGCGACTTATGCTCAGACCCATCTGATTACTCCCCAAGGGGAATTGGTTTCAGATTTTGAACCCGTTTCCCAAGATTGGCGTGTGTCTCAGAAACAAACGCAACTTTTAAAGGAAGGGGAACAGTGTACCGTATTAAAATTTGGGGGCTATATCAACGGAATGAATCACCCGCCTGAGACGTTTGAGACCCGGGCAAAAAAAAATGTAAAAGAGGCCCTGAACAAAGGAATGGAGCAATTGCTAGCCGAACAGCACTCGGCATGGGCATCCATTTGGGAAAGTTCAGATATAGAAATCAAGGGGGACGACCAAGCCCAGCAAGCCATACGATTCAATATTTTTCAGCTAAACCAAACCTACAATGGAAAAGACCCTAAACTCAATATAGGTCCCAAAGGTTTTACGGGAGAAAAATACGGCGGAAGTACCTATTGGGATACCGAGGCTTATTGCCTTCCTTTTTACATGGCAACAAAACCCCAAGAAGTGGGGAGAAATTTGTTGAAATACCGCTACAATCAGTTGGATAAAGCCATTGAAAACGCTGCAAAACTAGGGTTTACTAAAGGTGCAGCGCTCTACCCTATGGTCACCATGAATGGCGAAGAATGTCATAACGAATGGGAAATCACTTTTGAAGAAATTCATAGAAACGGTGCAATAGCCTTTGCAATCTACAACTACGAACGCTATACGGGAGACACTACCTACATTCCCGAAATGGGAATTGAAGTGTTGATCGGTATTGCTCGTTTTTGGGCACAACGGGTCAACTATTCTGATTTTCAAAAAGCCTACGTCATGCTGGGTGTTACCGGGCCGAATGAATACGAAAACAACGTCAACAACAATTGGTACACTAACTACATCGCCCAATGGTGTTTAACCTATGCTGCTGAACAACAGGAAAAATTAGCTCAAACACAGCCCCAACGCTGGAATGAGCTTATCGAGAAGTTAGATTGGAAAGCTGAAGAGGCAGACCATTGGAAAACCATAGCGGATCAAATGTATTTTCCGAAGCACCCTGAACAGGATTTATTTCTTCAGCAAGATGGTTTTTTAGATAAGACACTTTTGCCCGTTTCCGCGATTCGTACTGACGAACGACCCATCAATCAACATTGGTCTTGGGATCGCATTTTGCGCTCGCCTTACATCAAACAAGCGGATGTCTTGCAAGGTTTTTATCTGTTTCAGTCCGATTTTGATCGGGAGACTTTGCAGCGGCATTTTGACTTTTACGAACCCCTTACGGTTCACGAATCCTCCCTTTCTCCTTGCATTCATTCTATTCTTGCTACTCGATTGGATAAAATGCAAAAAGCCTATGAGCTGTATTTACAAACATCGCGTTTGGATTTAGACGATTACAATAAAGAGGTTGAAGAAGGATTGCACATCACCAGTATGGCAGGTACCTGGATGAGTATAGTGGAGGGCTTTGGAGGGCTTCGAGTGGAACGCAATCAACTTCACATTGACCCCAAACTTCCTGATGCTTGGGAAGCATTTTCGTTCAAACTAAATTTTAGAGGGACGGCTGTTAAAGTTGAGGTAACCAAAGAAAAAGTTGCCGTTTTTCATACCAATCCAGAACTGATTGTATATTGTAACGGAAACCCAATAAATTCCTAAACCATGAAACGGGTATTTGCCGTGTTGTTTGTATTATTTGCAATTTCTGGCCAAGCTCAGCTAGAACGTGTAGAACCTCCTTATTGGTGGGAAGGTATGGAAAATCCAAACCTGCAGCTACTGCTCTACGGAAACAATATAGCCCAGTATGATGTGACTGTACCCTCCCTCGAAAAAGTAGCGATTCATAGGGTAGTAAATCCCAATTACCTTTTTGTGGATCTTGATTTGAGTGGGCAGCAAGCCGGTAGGATTGAAATTAATTTGCATAAAGAAGGGAAAGTGCAATGGAGCAGCAAGTACGAAATTAAAAAAAGAGAACAGCGGCCAGCAATTGATAGTTTTAACGCTACGGATGTCATTTATCTTCTCATGCCGGACCGTTTTGCCAATGGAGATCCCTCCAATGATGCCCATCCTTCTGTTACAGAACAGCCCAATAGAAAAGACAAAGACGGGCGTCACGGTGGAGACATACAAGGGATTATCAATCATTTGGACTATCTTGAAGAGTTAGGGGTCAGTGCATTATGGTCTACTCCCTTGTGTGAGGACAACGACCCAAGGGTCTCCTATCACACCTACGCTCAGAGTGATCTTTACCGTATCGATCCTCGCTACGGAACCAATGAAGACTACCGCCTTTTAGCCAATGCCCTTCATCAACGCAAGATGAAATTGATCATGGATTACGTCACCAACCATTGGGGGGTTGAGCATTGGATGGTAAACGATTTACCGAGCTCGGATTGGATACATCAATTTGATAACTTTACCAACACCAACCACCGAAAAGAAATTCATTCGGATCCGTATGCCTCCTCCATAGACCGTAAGGAATTTTTACAGGGCTGGTTTGTGCCTTCCATGGCTGATCTGAATCAAGACAATCCTTTTCTTTTAAATTATTTGATCCAAAATGCGATATGGTGGATTGAGTTCGCTCAACTTGACGGCTTTAGAGTGGATACCTACCCCTACAACAACCCAAAAGGTATAACGCTTTGGTTGGAAGCCATACGGAAAGAATACCCCACATTTAATATTGTTGGGGAAGGTTGGATGCACAACAGTATACAGCTGTCCTACTGGCAAGAAAAAAGCCCCATTGCAGCCATTCAAGGGTTTGATTCAAAATTACCCACGGTAATGGATTTTACTTTAAATGAAGCCTTGGTCAAGCTGTTCAATGAAAATAACACCTATTGGGAGCACGGTACAACCAGACTTTACAAAAATTTACAAAACGACTTTTTATATCCCAATCCCAACAAGCTTTTGATTTTTGCAGAAAATCACGACACCCAACGGATCAATGAATTTTATCCCGAATTTAAACAATACCAGCAGGTTCTCAGTGTGTTGATGACCATGAGGGGGATTCCGCAAATTTACTACGGTTCAGAAATTGGGATGAGGGGAAAGAAAGAAGTGGGGGATGGTGATATTCGAAGGGATTTCCCCGGAGGGTGGCCTGCCGATCCCCAAAATGCGTTTACCCGAGAAGGGCGAACCCCCAAGCAAAATCAATACTTTGATTTTTCAAAAAAAATCATCCGTTGGAGGAAGACCAATGCTGCTGTACATTTTGGAAAAACACTGCATTATGTTCCTCGTGAAGATGTTTATGTTTACTTTAGATATACCGATACTGAACGAGTCATGGTGGTGGTAAATAATTCCCTTAAGAAGCAACACCTTCCTTTGAGTCGCTACAGTGAAGGAATTGCAGGAAACACCAAAGCTTTAGAAGTCATTAGTGGAACTTCTTTTAGGCTGTCAGAGGTTTTGGAGGTTCCCGCAGAAACAACATTAATCCTAGAATTAAGCTTATGAAATTTGTCCGTATTCTATGCCTATGTCTTTTGATTGGGTCCTGCCAGGAGCAACCCCAAGAGGCAAGAAAACCAGAACTCAAACCAACTCCAACTGTCAAACCCTTAAAGCCTATTGATGCTGAGGTCATTTCTAAAGCGGTGCTTTATGAGGCTAATATCCGTCAATACTCCTCTGAAGGTAGTTTTAACGCATTTGCAGAAGATTTACCGGTACTGAAAAAAATGGGAGTCAAAATCCTGTGGTTGATGCCTATTAATCCAATTTCTACTACCAAAAGTAAGGGGCCTTTAGGAAGTTATTATGCAGTTTCAGACTACACCAAGGTCAATCCGGAATTTGGAAGTCTGGAAGATTTTAAGGCGCTTGTCAATAAAGCCCATGAACTGGGAATGTATGTTGTCCTGGACTGGGTTCCCGGTCATACCGGATGGGATCATGTGTGGATCAAAGAGCACAGTGATTTTTATTTAAAAAATAACAAAGGCGAAATCATCGATCCCATTGATTTTCGAACAGGAAAGTCTTTTGGATGGACCGATGTCGCCGATTTGAATTACAACAATAAGGAAATGCGCGAAGCCTTGAGGCAAGCAATGATTTATTGGGTCAAAGAAACTCAAATAGACGGGTTTAGAATCGACCAGGCCTATGCAGTTCCTCAAGAATTTTACGACAAAACGTTTGAAGCGCTTCGGGAGATCAAACCGGTGTTTTTATTAGCAGAAACGGATATCTATCATCCTGGAGGGTTGGGGTTGGTCAGTAAGTTTGACGCCTCTTACGATTGGCCCGGACATCATTTATCCAAAGAGGTAGCCCAGTCACAAAAAAATGCCAGTGCGTATTCCCGACATATTGATCAGACTTTGAGTCGGTACGGTCCAGAAAATATTGTAGTCAATTTTGTTTCCAATCACGATGAGAATTCGTGGAATGGCACCATAGAGGAAAGTTATGGTAAAGCAGCCCATGCTTTTATGGCTTTGAATTTTACCACACCGGGGATGCCCTTAGTCTATTCGGGTCAAGAATACGATTTAAACAAACGATTGCGTTTTTTTGAAAAGGACAGTTTCCCAAAAACAACAGGTAAAACCATGGATCTTTTAACGCAATTGGGAGCTTTAAAAAACAACCACCCCGCTTTAGAAAGTGGAGCAAATGGAGGATCCTATCGAAAACTTCCTACTACAAAAGAGACTCAAGTCTTCGCTTTTGAAAGAGCTAAAGGAGGAGACACGCTCATTGTAATGGCCAATTTAAGTAAAGATTACGCACAATTTAACATGCCTTATGATGGAGTTTTTAAACGGTATCATGATTTCAAAACCAAAAAATTATCCTCTTCCTATCAATACGATATGAAGCCTTGGGAGTTTTGGATTTTACTTAAGGAATAATCGGTTAGCTAATGAAAAAACCACTAATACTGCTTGTAATGGGACTGCTATTAAATTCGTGTACTCCTTCTAAAAGTACACTCGTATTTGGACACAGAGGCGCAAGAGGCCATATTGCTGAAAACACCTTGCCATCGATCGACAAAGCCCTTAAATTGGGTGTTGATGGAGTGGAGATAGATGTATTTCGTTGTGCTAGTGGGGAATTGGTGGTGTTTCACGATCAAACCTTAGAGAAATTAACCAACGCCACGGGTTATATTGAGCAGTTGGAGTTGGACTCTATTCGCAACATAGAAGTCCTTAACGGATTTACGATTCCTACCTTAGAGGAAGTCCTTGATTTAATTCAGGGCAATGTAATTTTAAACATTGAACTCAAAGGAACTCAAACAGCCCTACTGACAGCTGAGCTTCTTCAGGATTACTTTGCACAAGGGGCATGGACGGCAGATAAAATTTTGATTTCCAGTTTCAACTGGGAAGAATTACAGTTGTTCTACAATCAAAACACGGAAGTTCCGATTGCGGTATTAACCGAAGATGATCCCTTGGATGCCCTTCCAGTTGCCAAGTCTTTGAATGCAGTAGCCATCAATCCCAATTTTAAATCTCTTACGAAAGAGAATCTTTCTAAAATGCAAAAAGAAGGGTTTCAAGTTTTTCCTTGGACGGTAAACCAACCCCAAGATATCGCTTCCTTGATCGAAATGGGAGTTGACGGAATCATTACAGATTTTCCTGAGCGGGTTCCAAAAAAGTAAGTTTTCTCGTTAGTTTAAATAAAGGATGGCGCCATTTAACAGGGTAGCAAAACTCACCCAGGCCAGATAAGGGTAGAGCAATATTGCGGCTTTTTTGTCCACCAATCGAAACCAATAAATCGTTCTTTCGATTAGAATAAATAGCGTAATGATGACCAGTATTCCCAAAAGAGGACTGCGTAAGCCAAAAAACACCAAGGACCATAGACCGTTAAAAATGAGCTGAGCACCAAAGTGGTAGAGGGCCGTTTTACCCCAAATGTGTCTTCTTCCGTAATGCCAAACCGAGCCTACCGCCCACCCCATCAGACAGTAAAGTATGGTCCATACAGGAGCGAATAACCAATTCGGGGGAGAAAAAAAAGGTTTTTCTAAGGTGCTGTACCATTCCGGTACGGCCTGTCGGGTAACCAAACTCGAAAGGAATCCCACAGCCAGTGAAATACTTATTCCAACTGCTATGCTGACAAAATAGGAAAGCCTTCTGTTTTTCATACCCGTAAAGCTAAGGGAAATATATTATTTATACGCCACCATTTTATACAGATTGTTTCCGATGCCGTATCTTTGTTTGGTATGGAAGAAACTTCTTTTATTTCCTCATCTGCTCAAGCAGCAGTTCCGTTTCTTACAAAATGGCAAGCTCCTAGTAATATAGCCTTGATTAAATACTGGGGAAAAACAGAACCCCAAATTCCCAAAAATCCTTCCCTGAGTTTTACTCTTTCTTCTAGTGTAACAACTACGGAAGTTGACTTTACTCCGAACCCGTCGGGAGCTTTTCAATTTGAATTTTATTTTGAAGGAAAATTAAAACCTGACTTTCATCCAAAGTTGAATTCTTTTTTTGAGCGCATTAGTCCCTTTATCCCCTGGATTCGGGATTATGCTCTTAAGATAAACAGTCAAAATTCCTTTCCACACTCCAGTGGAATTGCTTCCTCTGCTTCTGCAATGGCAGCCCTAAGTTTGTGTTTGATGGATAGGGAACGGAAGTTAGATGCAACCGTTTCGGACGAAACTTTTTTCCAAAAGGCTTCATTTCTTGCCCGTTTAGGATCAGGAAGCGCCGCGAGAAGCATTCAGGGACCGGTCACCCTTTGGGGAAAAAATACGATTCAATCCTCTGCTAGCGATTTGTACGCAACTCCTTTCGGTATAGATTTACACCCCGTGTTTACAAGCTACCAAGACACCATATTGTTAGTGGACAAAGGCAGTAAGCCCGTGTCCAGTTCACAAGGGCATCAACTGATGTACAACCACCCTTTTGCAGAGCAACGGTTCATTCAGGCCACAACTCATTTAACAGATTTAGTCTCCCTGATGAAATCAGGCGATCTAGAGGGGTTTATTCGGATTGTAGAAACAGAAGCACTCTCGTTGCATGCCATGATGATGACTTCGAATCCGTATTTTATACTGATGCAGCCCAATACCCTTGCTATTATCCAAAAAGTATGGGACTTTAGAACTGCAACAAAAATGCCTTTGTGTTTTACTCTGGACGCGGGGGCAAATGTTCATTTGCTCTATCCAGAGGCCAACAAAGAAGCAATTCGAATCTTTATCGCGTCGGAGTTAGCAGTACATTGTGAGGGAGGGCAATACCTTTTTGATCAAGTTGGGTCGGGTGCAAAAAAAGTGTAACTTTGATCAAGCGATTGGCTAGCCCATTTGCTAAAAAAAGAAAAAGAAAAGAAAACATGAGAGGACCCCTGTTTTTTGCGAAAATATTATTGTTCGGAGAATACGGAATTATAAAGGATTCCAGAGGGCTTTCTATACCGTATAATTTTTACAGGGGAGCATTAAAAATACCGTCTTCTGAAGCGGAATGTGATCAAGATTCCCATCAAAAACTCCTTGATTTTGCGACCTATTTAAAAACATTAGACCCCAAAATAATCGAATTTGATTGGGAAAAATTAGAGCGCGACTTAGCTCAAAAAATGTACTTTGACAGCAGTATTCCCCAAGGCTATGGCGTGGGAAGTAGCGGCGCTTTAGTTGCTGCCATTTACGATCAGTACGCCTGCTGTAAAATCACCGTACTTGAAAACCTGACCAAAGAAAAATTGGCTTACCTCAAAAAAGTATTCAGTCTTATGGAATCCTTTTTTCACGGGAGTTCTTCCGGTCTGGATCCACTGAACAGCTACCTGAGTTTACCTATTCTGATCCATTCAAAAGAACACGTCCAAACTACTGGAATCCCTTCACAGCATACGCAAGGAAAAGGGGCCGTTTTTTTGTTGGATAGTGGAAAAACAGGAGAAACAGCACCCATGGTTTCCATGTTTTTAGAAAACATGAAAAAGGAGTCCTTCAGCACCATGATGCGGGAGCAGTTTATCAAAAAATCCGACGCTTGTGTCGAAGATTTTTTAAAGGGAAATATCAGTTCGCTGTTTAAAAATATCAAATCCCTTTCTGCCTTGGTGTTGCAAAATTTTCAACCCATGATTCCTGAAACCTTTCACCAGCTTTGGCAAAAAGGAATCGAAACCAACGACTACTATCTCAAACTTTGTGGTTCGGGTGGAGGAGGATTTATTTTAGGCTTTACACAAGATTTTGAAAAAGCCCAAAAGTCCTTGAAACAATACCCTCTAGAGGTAGTGTATCATTTCTAAATTCAGAGATGTTTCCTTCGGATAACCGACAGCGTGGTTTACTCAAAATTTTGAGCTTATTTAGTTTGGTTAGAGGGTACAATATTTTTGTACTCGTTTTAGCCCAATACCTTAGTGCTCGATATATACTGGCGCCACAAATTGCGTGGATGGATTTAGTGTTAAACGTTAAGTTTTTTGCCATCGTTTCGGCCTCGGCATTGACCACCGCTGCGGGGTATATAATCAATAACTTTTACGACGCAGCCAAAGACCAGATCAATCGACCTAAAAAATTCATCTTAGAACATTTGATCTCACAGCAATCTCAGCTTATCTTTTATTTTTTGCTCAACATTGCTGCCTTTATTATAGCCAGTCTGGTTTCCATTAAAGTGGTTTTGTTTTTTCTTTTTTATATGATCACCATTTGGTTGTATAGCAGTACAGTAAAACGACTTTTTTGGTTGAGTAATGTTTATTCAGCCCTATTAATGATCCTCCCTTTTTGGGCGATAACATTCTATTTCAAAAACTTTGATTCCGTAATATTTTATCATGCCAGCTATCTTTTTTTGTTGATTTTGGCAAGAGACCTGGTCAAAGATTTGGAAAACTTCAAGGGAGATTGGGTACAACGCTATCAAACCCTTCCGGTAGTTTTTAATCATCGAATCGCGAAATCAATCACCTCAGTTGCTGTACTGTGTGCTTTTATCCCAACTTACTTGCTTATTCAGCAGTCTTTAGGGAGTATGCATTATTTTTTCTGGGCCAGTATTCCTTTTTTGAGTTTTGTTTTGATTTTTCTTTGGCGGGCCCAAACGGAAAAGGCGTACCTTTGGACTCATAATTTTATTAAACTCTGGATATTCATAGGGGTGTTGAGTATCGCTTTGATTTACCGTTAGTATTCGATTAAAATGAAACCAAAAAAAGTAGTTCCAAAAGGAAAACCCTACTCGCAAAAAAGTAAAGAAAACGAAACCATTAGGTTGAACAAATACCTTTCCAATGCAGGGATATGCTCGCGTAGAGAAGCCGATGAAAACATCAAAATGGGCTTGGTTCAGGTAAACGGTAAAGTAGTTACTGAGATGGGCTATCAAGTTGCTGCTGCTGATGAGGTCAAATATGACGGTGCGCGAATTCAAAAAAATGCACCCGTTTATCTTTTGCTCAATAAACCCAAGGGATTTGTAGCCACAGCCCAAGGAGGTGTCATCAAAAAATCAGTACAGGAATTGATCCGCACGGCTGCCAAAGGAAAAATACCTCCCCTTGGAGATATGGGAAGGCCCATGACCGGACTTTTATTTTTAACGAACGATGATGCGCTCAGGAAAAAGCTGGGGCAGTCTTCCTCCATCCCCATGATTTACCAAGTAATTTTGGATAAAACCGTGACTGCAGAAATGATGAAGCAACTAAAAAAAGGACAGCTTGTTTTTGGTAAAGAAGCTAAAATTAATGCCATAAGTCATCTGGAGGGAAAGTCCAAAAACGAAGTAGGTATTGAGGTTCATTCCTTGAGTCCTGCTGCTTTGGTTAAACTTTTTGAGGGTGTAGGATTAAAGGTGATTCAGATGGATCGAGTCACTTACGGAGGAATGACAAAAAAAGACTTACCGAGAGGAAATTGGAGAAAACTCAGTACTAAAGAAGTGGGGTTTTTGAAAATGCTCCCCTAAAGGTCCCTTGACCAACTCCCAAAGAAAAACACCGTAAACGATAAGGTAGGCTGTAATTTGCAGAAAGAGATTTTCTTCAAATCCTTCCGAACCGTACGCGCTGTAACTCCAAAACACAGTTAAACTCCAGACAAGGGGGAAGGCATAGCCCGTTAAAATCCCTAAAAAGAGGAGGTTGATCAGGTACCATGGATGTACGGTGGTTGCCATAAAGAAATAAGCACTCAATAAAAATAACAGGCTTTGTAAGAGTGATTGCGGACTGCGGTTTGACCTTAAAAAGGCAAAAGCCAGTACCCATCCTCCCACGATATAGGGGGTAATTTCACCCAATTGACGAATGATATTATAGCCTTTGATTTGGTAGCCAATTGCACGAACAATATTGTACAAACTCCCATTAAATTCAAAAGTTGTAAACCACAAACCAACGGTTTCTAAATACCGACTCGGCATGCTCTCATCCCAATAGGGGAACCATAAAAAAGCAGAGCAAACAGCGGTTGAAAGACAAAAGGCCATAAATTTTTTCCTGCCTAAATAGTTGTAAAAAAGAGGTATAAAAAGCAAGGGAAGTAATTTGATCGCAATGGCGATACCCATAAAAACACCTCCCAGCACACTTCTTTTTTGAAGGAGATAAAGCAGGCTGATTAATGTAAAGCAACACATCAACCCCTCTCCGTGTAAGTTACCCATACCTTCCACGATAAGTAAAGGGTTTAAAAAATACCAAGCAATTTTGTTGGGTTCAAGCTGAAGTTGTTTGAGTAAGGAAATACCAACCCCCACCAAAATAAGATCTGCAACAAAATACACACTGCGAATTACCGATACCGCATCCAACAACTGATCTTGATAAAACAAAGCTGCCAATTTGAAAAACTGTTGACTCAGAGGGGGGTAGTTAGAAAAGTTTCCTGCACTTAAGGAACCCATTTTTTCAAAGAGTAAACGCGCATCCGGAAACCCTACCCTTTCGATTAAAGTATTTGGGCGATACAGATAGGGGTTGATTCCCAATTGTTGTACCTGACCGTCCCAAATGAAACGGTAAAAGTCTTGTGACAATTCAGGTAAGTGGAAACTGAAGCACAAGCGTGCAATGATCCCGAGAAGTATGATGCTTCCAAGGGTGCTAAAATTTCTGATCCAAAACCAAAGCAATACAAATAAACTTGAATATACACTCAGTAAAACAAAGGTATCACTTCGTTTTACTTCATAGGAAAGCATATAAAATCCCATCAGAATAAGGAGGGGAAGTAGTATTCGAAGCGAGGTTCGTACCATTTATCGGATTTGTTTCAATCCAAATATAGAAATACTACTGAATCCAATAAAGAGCAGCAGATGAAAAGGAAAAAGCCAAAATTCACCTAGAGATCGGAATTCAAATGCAGTGTAAAGACCAAACAAAAAATAAAGAGCTAAACCGATTTCTATAAAAGTGTAGATCGAGGTTTTTTGCCCCTGATATTTGTTTTGTTTTAGCCGATCGTCAGCGGTAGTCAGATTAAACTTTGGAGTACGGATAAAGGGACTTTTGATGCCTAAATGTCCTTCTATCACAGCTATCGAATTATGAAATGAAAACCCGATGACCAGACAATAAAACAACAAAAATCGCTGGGTGTAGTTTAAAAAGGATCGAATCCCTGAACCGAACAGAGTGCGGTGAACAAACCAATAGCAACCGTAAAAAATAAGCGTACTTAGAATAAACAATCCGCTCCAAGCAAACAGCGGCGTATAGGAGAGAAATGAATTTTTAATAAATAGTATCGGAACGCTCAAAATTGAAACCAGGAGTACATTGAGAAACAGGGTGCTGTTGAGCAGATGTACGCCGGCATTGAATTTAATTTTCCAAGAGAGATTTGGTGCGCTAAGTACCCGCCCCATCATTTTTTGAAAATTTTCTGCCCCTCCTTTATTCCATCTAAATTGCTGAGATCGAATCGCGTCTAAAGTCACCGGAAGTTCGGCTGGGGTGACCACTTCCTCCAAATACACAAATTTCCATCCCTTTAACTGGGCTCTATAGCTCAAGTCCAAATCCTCGGTCAGGGTATCTCCCTCCCAATTTCCAGCATCTAGGATACAGGACTTTCGCCATACACCCGCCGTTCCATTAAAGTTGATGAAATGGTGTTGTTGGTTTCGACCAATTTGTTCCAACACAAAATGAGCGTCTAAAGCAAAAGCTTGGATGGAAGTCCAGGGGGAATACGTCCGGTTGAGATGCCCCCAACGGGTCTGAACAACTCCAACCTTTGGGTTTTCAAATGGCGGAAGGGTCTGGTAAAGCCAATCCTTTTCGGGTAAAAAATCGGAATCAAAAATGGCAATAAATTCTCCGCTTGCCGATTTTAATCCTTCCTTTAGGGCGCCTGCTTTAAAGCCTTTACGGTTTTCACGGTGGAGATGCTCAATCGGAATTTCTTTTGCTTGATAGGAAGCAACCAGTTTTTTAGTGAGCTCCAAAGACTCGTCGGTTGAGTCGTCCAACACCTGAATTTGTAATTTGTCTTTTGGATAATCCAATACCGTAATGCATTCTAACAAACGTTCTACCACATAAAGTTCATTGTAAAGAGGAAGTTGAACGGTTACTTTGGGCCAGTCCACTTTTGGCTGTGTTTTATTTAATGATTTTTTCTTTTTTTGGTACCTCAGAAAATAACGCAACATATTCAATTGAGTCAAGCTGTAAATTAAAATCAAGACCAAACTTATCCCGTACACGGTAAGTGTTAAATGGATCAAAAACTCTGAAAGGGGGCTTGCGGTCATTTCCATCCTGAAAAATAAAAACTTCCAATCCATCCCATGATTTTATACCCTGCCATAAGGGTTCCTTTGACCGTACCCGATACTTTTGACTTTCCAATGCGGTTGCGGTATCGCACTGGTATTTCGAGGTAAGGAATTTTTCTTCTCAATATTTTGAGTTGCATTTCAACGGTCCATCCGTAAGTTTTGTCTTGCATCTCCAAGCTTTGTAAGGTCTTCCATCGTATGGCTCGAAAAGGGCCCAAATCGGTAAAACGGCTACCGTACAGCCATCGCATTAAAAAGCAGGCGAGCCCATTGCCAAATTGTTGTTGCGGGGTTAAAGCTCCTTTTTCTCGGAGTGCTTTTATTCGGGCTCCTAAGACAAACTCAACTTCTCCAGAATTTAAAGGAGCGACTAGTTGATCCAATTCTTCGGGAAAATCAGCATAATCTCCGTCAAGAAAGACCACCCCTTCGGGCGGCTTTTTTTCTAAATATTCCATTCCTTTCAGACAGGCATAGCCGTAGCCTTTTCGTGCTTCGAAGAGTACCGTAGCTCCATGGGCTTCTGCAATTGCTGCCGTTTGATCTGTTGAGCCGTTGTCAATCACAACCACCTCTGTTACACGAGTAGGGAGTGCTTTTAACACATGAGCGATAGAGGGTGCTTCATTGAATGCAGGAATAAGAACTGCGATCGTATTCATTGGGGTAAAGATACATAAACCGGAGCGAGTACAAGGGGTTTAAGGGCCAACTTCCATTGAATTCCCCAAAGGATAGGGGGTATTTTTTATTCGGGTATTTAGGCTGCCGTTTTCTAATTTGAGTACTCCTCTTGGACATACAGTTGCGCAAATACCACAGCCCACACAAGAGGAACGAACTATGTTTTCTCCGCGTTGTGCATAAGCTCTGACGTCAATTCCCATTTCACAGTAAGTAGAACAATTTCCACAAGAAATACATTGTCCCCCATTGGTACTGATGCGAAAGCGAGAGAACAAGCGCTGTTGTAATCCCAAAATGGCTGCCATTGGACACCCAAAACGGCACCACACCCGACTTCCTAAGAAGGGATAAAATCCTACGCCTAACACACCGGAAAACGCAGCGCCAATTCCAAAACCATACCATTTTTGAAAGCTGTAACTGTTTAGAAAAAGGATGTTGTTTTGACCAGAAAATCCTTGTATACAGAGGCTTAGAACTAAAATACTTCCCAAACTGATCAGGGTGTATTTGGCATCTTTTTCCAGTCCATTTTTTTTCCAAAAGAATAAGGTAAGCAGGAGTAGCATTAAAAAAACCACGACTCCGGTAATAAATTGTGTTCGGCTGACAGGACTCAACTCAGGATTTTGAGTGATAAAAGACCAAACAGCGGCTATGGTGGTTACCGTTACAAAAACAAGAACCGCGTGAATCATCCAGCGCTCTAGTTTCCAAACACTCAATTTTTTACTCGATAATTGACGAAAGGGATCGCCCGCAGTTTCTGCTAATCCTCCACATCCACAAACCCATGTGCAGTACCAACGTTTGCCATAAAAATAGGTCAATAGGGGAGAACCTATAAAGATCATCACCAAACCAAACACTAAAAAAAACAGTCCCAAATTTCCTCCCGTCAGCAGATTGGTCAGGTGCCATTCGTCGAGGAAATAATAGTTCAACGGCCACATATTTTTAAGGTCTTTCGCAAAGTAGGGTGTTTTAGGATTGAGTTTTGCCAAAATTTCAGGAATTAAAAATGCAAAGCACAATTGAAAAAAGATCACAGATAGGGTTCGAAAGAGTTGGTAACGATTGCCCCAATACTTCCAAATAAATTTTATTCCAAACAGTATGATGGCAAAAGTGTAAAGCGTTCCGTAGAGAAACCATTGGGTTGCGGGATGACCATTTAAGGCGTAACTCAGCGGGTCGAATAGTGCGACCAAACCCGTACTTGCTCCTTGTGCATGATATCCCAATACCTCTGGAAACCAATAAATGGCTATATAAAATGCCGTTAGCCCCATGCCGAGTACCCAGCCCGACATTCCTCTGGTGCTAAGGGAATTAAACCATACGCCGTTATTTTTGATGCCCGGAAGTTGATCCCCGTAGATGAGCTTAAAATAAATCAAACCGCCCAACGTCATCAGAATAAAACTGAGACTCAACCAGAATAATTTGTTGGAGTAGGGGATCAATAGTGAAGAAACTAACACCATTAGCCCCAAAAGGCCCATACCCATACTGATTTGTTTGTTTAAGAGATGCCTCATGTTTTTTTAGTCTGTTAAGGCAAATGAGGGTTGTTTCAATTCCCATTCACTCTGTATTTCGGTAAGATAATTTGGGCTAAACTCCGGATCAAAAAAGGCCTCTCCTAATTCTTTAATCACTTGATTTACATTCGTTGGTTTTCGAAGCCAGCGGTCAAAAATGTCGTGTCTAAGGCGGATTCCAAGACTCACAACACCCATAAATTGCTTTGTTTTTGGGTCGAAACTCAGCCGTAACGTACAGTTTTTATTGGGGTGTTGCCAGTAGTATTGTGTTTCTGTTTCTGGATCAGGATTAGGACTTACTTGACCATAGGTCTGGTATTCGATGTCAAAAAATTTTGCCGAATTGAACCAAGGTCCGGGTTGATAGGCTGTTTTTGTACCAGTCAAGGTTTGGGCAAGCGTTTCTCCCATGATGCGTCCCGTGTACCAAACCGCCTCTATGGCTTTTCGCCCCGCTAAGGGTTCGAGTTGTTCAGCACAGTCGCCTATGGCGTAGATATGGGGAAGGTTGGTTTCTAAAAACCGATTGACGGAAATCCCTTTGCCTGTTGCCAAACCGCTTCCTTTTAAAAAGCCAATATTGGGGGAGACACCCACAGCCACCCCTACCCATTCCGAAGGAAGGCTAGTTCCTTTGTTGGTAAGCACTTGGGCTAGATTACCTGTTGCGTCTGCTTCAAAAGATTTTACTTCTGTAGCGAGGTGCAATTCAATACCATGTGCTCTGATGTGGCGGTTGATCAGTTCGGATTCTTCCTTTGGAAGTACCGTGTTCCAAAAGCTGGATTCTCGCACTAAAAAATGAACTTTTTTTCCTCTGCTGTGAAGCATTTCTGCAA
>JALQVM010000110.1 GCA_023263685.1 Flavobacteriaceae bacterium
ACTGGCCGGAGTAAACAGCTTTCGAGCCAAAAGAATCAGACTGTACGCTAGGATTCCTGTGGGTCCCAGCATAAAGGTAAGGAGCAAGGGGAGGAGGAGGATTTTATGTGAAATTTTGAACTTTCTGCTGTGTTTGATCATCCAGACCCCAACCCAAAAATCAAAAGCCAAATAATGCAACCAGCCCGCCGCCGCTGATTCGGGTGTTGCACGCTGAAACAGACTGACAATTCCCTCTAATTTGCTGAAATCTGCCTCTAGAAGCCCTCCAGAAACGATGATGAAATAGAGGTAAACTACGCTTACCCCCAACGGTAGCCAGGGATACTCCATGAGCCTTTCGGTTAGCCTGTGCTTTGGGAATACCAATAGGGCAAACCAGGCCAGTAATACCAGACTGTTACAAATCGTAAAAAGTAGTGTGGTCATAAATCTTTCGTTATTTTTCTTTTAAGCAAAATACTCTTTTTAATTTAGTGGGTATGTTGCTTTTTAAAGACATTCGCGGTCAGGCTGTAGATCCTGTTTCTCATACCCTAGAAGTGATTCAGAACTATTCCTATGTTGAAATTCACATTGGTACAGACTCTCAAAACATAAATAAACAAAGTCGGTATACTACCGTTATCGCTTATAAACTGGGCAGTAGAGGAGTCCATTATATCTTGAGTAAAACCCATGTTACCCTCATTCGAGACATGTGGACACGACTTTGGAAAGAAGCCGAACTGAGCATAGATACTGCGGAGTGGTTAACCCAAAAAGTAAGTGTAAAAGTCCAAATTGATATGGACTATAATGGTGATGAAAATTTCAAATCCCATAAGTTGATTTCAGCGGCAAAAGGTTGGGCAAATTCACTCGGATACAAAGTCAATGTAAAACCCAATAACCAAATAGCTACCCGAGCCGCAGACTACCATTGTAAATAGTTAGCGTGTTCTAAACACTTGAGTGAAATAGGCGGTACTGTCCTGAGTAAAGGCAACCCCTACGCCAAGCTCCTTAAAGTTTCCGATCATATTGGCATAATGTCCTGGAGAATTTTTCCAGCCTTCCACCACACAATCTGCAATTGCTTCAGCGCTGCGGGTATCTCCACAACCCGTTACCGTTTCAAACCAAGGAACATAGCCAATGTTTTCAGCGATAGTGGACCAGTTGTAATTCAATTTATCCGCGCGTTCCGAAGGTGAATTTCCCTCGTGATCTATATGATCAAAAAAATCGTGTGTGACCATGTTTTCACTGTGCAGGGTCGCCAATTGATCCATTTCATCGTCTTGTAGGAGTTCCGCGAACCCTTGAGAGGAGCGTATGGCATTGGTTTTTATTAAAATCCGTTGGGCTATCTCCTCCTTTAAACCCGAAGTTTCTTGCTCTAGGGAGGCTTCTTTGGTACAGCCTAAATAGAGGGAACTCGTTAAAAAAAGAAGTATAATTCTGAATTGCATTGCTTTCATCCGGTGTAAAAATATACAATTTGACTATATTTAATTCAGTCATTTAAAACAACCTGCCTATGCGTTTTGCGATTATTGCTCCAGATGTTCCCACTCAAAAATGGAAAAAAGAATTAGAACAACTTGCTCCCCAAATCCCCTTAGTCATAGGTGCTGAAACCGACCATGTCGATGAGGTCGTTTGTGCCATGGTTTGGAAACAAAAGCGGGGGGCTTTGCAAAAGTTTAAAAATTTACGTCTCATCTTCTCTATGGGTGCAGGGGTTGACCATATCCTAGAAGATGACACCATAGCCGAACACATTCCCATTTGTAGGGTTGTAGATCCTCAGATGGCATTTTCAATGAGTAATTATGTGATCATGGCGGTGCTCAATCACCACCGGGCCTTATACGATTTTCAAAACGCAAAACAACAAAAGCATTGGGCCCAATTTGACTTTGACGAACGCCATTTGAAAATAGGAGTGCTTGGCACGGGTTTTTTAGGAATGGATGCTGCCAAAAAATTACATCATTTGGGTTTTGACGTAATCGGCTACAGTACTACTCCCAAAGAGACCCCTTTTCCCTCCTATGCAGGCGATGCGCTGAACGAGTTTCTTGCTCAAATCAATGTCTTGATCTGCTTGGTTCCTTATACCCCAAAAACACAAGGCCTTTTAAACTATACCCTGTTTGAAAAACTGAAACAACCCACCTATTTGATTAATGTCTCTCGAGGATCTGTTCAGGTAGAGGACGACATTCTAAAAGCCTTAGAGGAAGGCCTTTTGTGTGGAGCTTTTTTAGATGTTTTTGAAGAAGAACCCCTTCCCAAAAACAGCCCCCTTTGGACGCATCCAGCTGTACAAATTACGCCACATATAGCCAGTTTAACCTATCCCAAAGAAAGTGTACTTCAAATGTTAGCTTGTTTTAAACGGGTAGAAAAAGGGCTTCCGCTGCCTCATCAAGTGGACCGAAAAAAAATGTATTAAGCTTGCTCTATGGCCGTTGCCAACTTTTCCATTCCATAACGAATGGGGTCGGTCACGGGGAGGTTGAGCTTTGTTTCTAAGGCGGTAATGTAGTCCCTTGCCTGCTCTGCAGAGAATGTACTGGTATTTGCCGCTATACCCACTACCTTCGCTTGAGGATAGGTTCCTACTACACTACTAAGCGACTCATTTAATTCAATAAACTTTTGTAAATCGGGAATTGGAATGTGTTCAGGACTTCTCAAGCTTTGCTTTTCTGCACGTAAACAAAGAATCAAATGTGTTGGGCAACTCCCGCGCATCAGGGGAAGCGTAGCCGTACTTCCAGGGTGTAACAAGGATCCTTGCCCTTCTATGATGACGATGTCCTTGTCTTTTTGTTCCATTACGGATTGTTCAACCGCTCCGCAGGCATGATCTACTTTAAAAGCATCAAGCGGGATTCCTTTTCCCGTCACGGTAATTCCTATTTGCCCTGTAGCAACAAAGCCACAGTTTACTTTTTGTGATTGGTAATGCGCATACAATTCCAGCCCTGCTGTCATTTTACCAACCGCCATATCCGTACCGATAAAAAGAATGCGCTTGTTGTTGAGATTGGCTGCTTGGGCGGTAGCTATATTGGGAATAAATTGGGGTACACGAACATCCCAAATCCATTGTTTTTCTGGAAAGGGAATTTTAGCTCCCCAAACAGGGTTCAATAAATCGTGCAGGCCATTGACAATACTTAATCCTGCATTTAAGGCTTCTTCAATCACGGGATTCCAACTTTCGGGTATTCGCCCCCCAGAGGGTGCAATTCCAAGGATCAGCACCTCAGCACCCAACGCTATGGCTTCGGATAAACTTCCTAAAATGGGTGCTTGTTTTTCCGTAGGCATGTGGTCTTGAATCTGATCCCCAGAAAATTTTTTATCAATGACCCCTACGATGGGATTGGGAAGATAGCGCACTACTCCTGCCCCCATTTTTCCGTAATCACTGTCTACATGACCCTCCATATAGACTGCTATTTTTTGAGTGGGATTAAGCATAGAATTCTTTTTTTAATTCGGCTCCATGACCCGGTACAGCTGGGGGAAGGGTAACTCCGTCCACCATGGGTGCCCCTTGGCTTGGATCTGGTGAAAGATTGTAATGGGAATCTAAATCGATATGGTCAATTCCCCCCGACACAGCAGCTGCAGCTGCAATGGCTACCGAGGATTCACTCATACAACCAATCATGGTTTTTAATCCATGGGCTCGAGCGGTTGCAATGATCCTCAGAGCTTCGGTAATGCCTCCACATTTCATTAATTTCATATTAACCCCATCCACATGTGAAGCAAATGCGGGAATGTTTTCTGCAAAACGACAAGACTCATCAACATATATGGGAAGCGGTCTGTTTTTATACAAATACTTGAGGTCTTCTTCTTGCCCTTCTTTTAAGGGTTGTTCAATATAATCTACTTTTCTATCAGCCAACCATTGCATCATGTGTTGGGCCTCAGCAACCTCCCAGCCCCCGTTTGCATCCACCCTTAATTTTACATTGTATGCTTTAGTGCTCTCTATTACTTGTTCAAACATGGCTTTATCGGCCTCTATTCCCTCTGGTGATCCGAGCTTTATCTTTAACGATTTTACGGTTGTACCATCCAGGAGTAAAGGGACCCGTTCTTTGACCACCTCTGGCGGATTGATTCCTATAGTAACCGATGTGGGTATATGAGGTCTGGAAAACCCCAAGAGCTGATGCAGGGGAAGCCCCGCTTTTTTTGCTGTCCAATCCCAAAGAGCCGTATCTAGTGCAACATAAGCACAGGGTGGGATTTGTGCGGCCCGAGCCTGATCGTAAAGGGTTTGTATGGACTTTCCTTCAATACCCTTTGCGGTAAATGATTCCAGATAGTTTTGAATCTCCTCTGCCGAGGTAGCCCCTTCCGTACTTCCCGGTGCTGCCTCTCCCCAAGCCGTAATGCCCTCTTTTTCAAGCCTCAAAAAAATATTTTCGGAATCGTACCGAACCCCCCTGCTGATGGCAAGAGGAAACCGCTTGTGTAGTTTTACTTTAAAAAAAGAAATCTTCATTTGTTCTAAACTTCGTTTTGGATAAGCTATCCTTAGTTGGTCTTCGTTGGATTCAATTCTACTAACTGTCCTGAAAAAACCGCTTGGGTAGACCCCTCAGCCTCTAATGTTAAGGTTTCAAACGGTTGGTGTGGAAAAAATATCTCGGTCATAACCATTTGCCCCTCATCATAAAAGAGTTCTATGGAGGTTTTGTCCAAAATAAATTCTACACTTAAGGCGTTCGCTGAAGTAAAGCGAGGAGCCAGTGAAGGTTTGTCCGAAAACTCTGAGGAAAATTCAACTACACCTGACTTGCTGCGGTCAATGAAAAATTGTTTTTCCTTGTGATTGTAGCCAAACTCAAAAGAATCCCCGCTAGAATTTGCGAGAACAAAGGTATACGTCTGCTCCTCGAGGTTTTTTATTTCAATCTTAACATTGGCTGAGCTTAGATTGAGTTCTCCTGCCTCCACAAGCTTGGTTACATTACCTACCGTTGTTTGTTGGAGGACTACTTTTTTAGACCTCACTTTTTCATGGTCTATCAGGGGTAAAGACCTCAACCTAAAGCTGCTTTTCGTTTTAAAAAGTTCTAAGGTACGTGCTAGAGTCATGGAACTTCGCCATTTTTCGGTGGGTACTTTAGTCGCGTATTGCCAATTGGACATCCAGCCTAAAAAAAGTGGATTTCCTTCCTCATTCTTCCAATTCGAAAAAGTCACCCCTGCGTAATTGTCTTTACCAAAATCCGTCCAAAAATGATGGTCTA
>JALQVM010000111.1 GCA_023263685.1 Flavobacteriaceae bacterium
AGCCTTTAATCAAAGTGTTTCAAAAAAGGACAAAGTAGTTCTTTCACTCTCGTCCAATTCCTATGGAATTCATGAAAATGCAGCTGAGGCTGTCCCAAGTGAGGGGAGCTACTCCCCTGCTTCCTACACCTTGGAAGTAAGTGCAGTAGAGGAGTCCTCAAATCAGGTAAGCATAGCAGACGCCGACATTGTTGTTTCAGGAGGAAGGGGATTGAAAGGACCAGAAAATTGGCATTTAATTGAGGATTTGGCGAAAGTTTTAGGCGCAGCAACAGCTTGTTCTAAACCCGTTTCGGATATGGGGTGGCGTCCCCATAGTGAACACGTAGGGCAAACGGGAAAACCCGTAGCCTCAAATCTGTATATCGCCATTGGTATATCGGGTGCAATTCAACATCTGGCAGGAATTAACTCTTCTAAAATTAAAGTAGTGATTAATAACGATCCTGAGGCCCCCTTTTTTAAAGCAGCTGATTACGGAGTTGTAGGCGACGCTTTTGAGGTAGTCCCTGAACTTATTGCTAAACTTAAAGCGATAAAACAAGCCTGAGTTTAAAAAAGGGAGAAATTCTCAACCCACTTTTATTGTGCTCAATATTTCATACATTTAATAAAATATTTTGATCATGTACAGAAAATTTATATGCCTAAGTTTAGGGATGGTAGTGTTCGCCTTTAGCTGCCAAAACAACCCTAATAACAAGAAAGAAAACAAACAAGTAGCTGCCGAGGTTCAGACCTCTGAATGGAGAAGTCTCAGCAGTGCAAACTCCTTGGAGGGGTGGCATATATTTCAAAACGAATCTGGAGAAAAAACAGGTTGGTCTGTGGCCGAAGGTGTTTTTACCTTTGACTCTGAAGCCGCCGAAGGTAAAGGGAACAAAAGTTTAATTACAGATGAAACCTTCCGCAATTTCGAAATCCAGTTTGAATGGAAATTATCTCCCAATTCGAATAGCGGATTTATGTGGGGGGTTAGCGAAGATGCGAACTACGAGCATCCCTTTGTAACCGGTCCTGAAATACAGATAATTGACGCGGATATTTACGGAGACGATCCTAAGAATCAAATCCACACCACCGCAGCACTTTATGATATGATTGCTCCCGATCGTGTAATGGCTAAAGAAGCTGGGGAATGGAATTCCTATCACATTACCATTAATCAAGATGCAAACAAGGGTACTGTCGTTCATAATGGAGAGGAAATTATACGTTTCCCCCTACACGGACCCGAGTGGGATGCTATGGTGAAAAACAGTAAATTTGCTCAGATGGAGGGTTTTGGAAAATACCAAGAGGGACATCTCGCTTTACAGGATCACCCAGGAGTTATTTCCTATAGAAATATCAAAATCCGTAGATTGTAGGAGTGAATTTACCCAAAAAAATAGTGTCGCTTCCCTTGAGGCTCCTCGCCTTAGGGTTGCTGTTATTTTTTTTAGTACCCCCTGTGCTCAAGGCGGTACATGGCTATGAGTTTCACGCGGTTCAAAAAGATTGTGAGCGGAGCACGACACACTTACATTCCAGTTCGCTTCACAACGATGCCCTGGATTATTATTTTCAAGTTTTAGCCGAATCCAATTTCGACTCTTATCAATTAGAGGAGCCTTCGTTTTTTCACCAAAAATTAGAAGGCTACTCTATTCCAACTTACGATTCCAAATTTCATTTTTTTTCCACAAGAGGCCCCCCTTATTTTAGATTTTAACCCCAAATCGGAGCGATTCTAATTTCCGAATCGCATGTTTAAAATCTTAAATAATTTTTAAAATGAAATATAAAATTAAAGAGCTACTTCGTGTATCTTTTATTCTACCCTTACTGTTTGTATCGTGCACCAAGGATGAAGATCCTAAATTAATCGAAGAGCAAGAGCTTATAACTACCGTCGTGCTGACCCTTTCGGATGGAGCAACAAGCCAGACGGTGCGTTGGAATCAGGACAGCAACAACACCCCTAGTATAGCTCTGCAAGCAAACAAGTCGTATGAGGTGGCGGTCTCTTTTTTAGATGAAAGTGATCCCGGCGCGGTTGAAGACCTCACGGAAGAAATTAAAGAAGAAGCCGATGAACATCAGGTTTTTTTTGAATTTTCTGGGGCGTCTATCCGCTTTAGCTCCCGACAGGGAGACACTACGGATAGTGCAAATAACCCACTCTATATCAACTCAACTTGGACAACCACCAGCTCAGGAACGGGTACAGTTCGCGTTTATTTAATTCATCAACCTACCACTAAAACGAGTACCAACCGCGGAGGATTTGGAGGAGAAACAGATGCAGCCGTTGACTTTACTGTAGTGGTTTCTGAATAATTTGATGGATAAGTTGTTCGCTATGAATCGTATCCTTCCCTTAGTGCTGTTTGTTTTGTCTTTTTCAGCAGCCAGGAGTCAATCCTGTGATTACACCATAGAAGGCAGGGTATTGGACTTGCATGATAAAGCCCCAATTTTTGGGGCTATTGTCACGGTAGAAGGTTTTAATTTATTTGGGCAAACGGACGAACAAGGCTACTATCAAATTGATGGACTATGCCCCGGTCAATTTAAACTTGTTGTGTCTCATGTGATGTGTGATCAAATTGACCGCACTGTAACCGTTCGCTCCAATACCACACTAAATTTTGAATTGGAACATCATATTAATGAACTCAGTGAAATTATCATTGCAGAAAATAGTCTAAATCAAGTCAATTCCAGTGTGACTGAATCCCAACTCAATGCGGATCAGCTTACACGCCTCAGTACTCAGAATTTGGCTGAGACACTCAATAGTATCGCAGGAGTTTCTTCTCTGAAAACAGGAAGCTCTATCGCAAAGCCCATGATCCATGGCTTATATGGAAGTAGAGTAGCCATCATTGCCAGCGGGATGCGTATGCAAGATCAAGAATGGGGAGCAGATCATGCTCCAACGGTTGACCTTAATGGTTTTGAAACGGTTCAAGTGGTAAAAGGGGCTGCTGCTTTAAAATACGGAGGAGATACCGCAGGGGGAATGATCTTGCTCTCTCCGGAAAGGATTAAGCTTAAAGACAGCATCTACGGGAATACGGTCCTCAATGCAGTTGATAATGGAAAAGGGGGAAACGTCAGCAGTCGTTTGACCAAATCCTTTGACAACGGCTATTATATTTCTGCCCATCTTACAGCAAAACAATTTGGAGACCGCCAAGCTCCAGACTACAATTTAACCAATACAGGCCTTAAAGAATCCAGTTTTGGATTCCGTCTGGGAAATACCAAACTCATCAAAGGGTGGGAGTTAAATTTTAGAAGGTATCAAAATACCACAGGAATCTTGAGGTCCGCTCACATTGGAAATATAGAGGACCTGCTTCGCGCGATAGAATCCAATACGCCCCTCCGAATCGAAGCCTTTGATTATGGGATACAATCACCCAAACAAGAAGCGCTACATCATAATCTTCAGGCCACCTATTTTAATCAGTACACGGATCAGTCCAAACTGAATTTAACCTACAGCTACCAGTCAAGCAATAGAAAAGAATTTGACGTGCGTAGAGGAAATCGGTCTGCACAAGCCGCAATAGATTTAACACTAAATACACATGATTTTCTAGGAAGTATCCAGTGGAAAAAAGATTTTGATTGGAATTTGGAATGGGGAATAAATGCCCTAGTTCAGGATAATTTATCCAACCCGGAGACAGGAGTAAAAAGACTGATTCCAGACCATCAAAAATACCAAGCAGGAACCTTTTTTACAGCAAGCTACCGTCCCTCGAATAGTTTTAGTTGGGAAGGGGGGCTTCGATTGGATCACATTTTGATCGATGCAAAGAAATTTTACGATACCTCTGATTGGATTTCTAGAGGGTATGCTAGCAACTTTTCCGAATTTGAGCAAAACGATTTTGGCACTCAGATTTTAACCTATCCCAAATTAAATTTTTCAAACATCAGTGCCCAAACTGGAATTGCTATAGGTATCACAGAGTCATTTGAAACGACAGTTGCGTATATGCTGACGCAGCGAGCGCCCAATGTATCCGAATTATTCAGTGATGGGCTGCATCATTCTTTGGCAACGATAGAATTCGGTTCTTTAGGACTGCAAAAAGAAACCTCACACAAATTGATTCTTGGAATAAAAAGTCAAAGTGAATTCTATACTCTAGGTATTGATCCCTACCTCAATAGGGTTTCAAATTTTATTTTTATCGAACCCTCTGGAATCGAACTAACCATACGAGGGGCCTTTCCCGTTTGGGAATATCAAGCCACGGATGTATTTATGTGGGGATGGGATGCGTATGTAAATCTCAAACTCTCCAAAAAACTCAACTACAATATTAACGCTGCCTACACCTACGCTCAAGATCTGATCGAAGCGAAACCTTTAATTTCAGTTCCTCCCTTTACACTTTTTCAACAGTTGTCCTTTACTTTTTTTAAATCCGCCTTTGAACTCGAGTTGGCGCATCGTTATACGGCAACTCAAAACCGATTTCCAAACACGAATTTTATGGTAAACCGTCTGGAGTCAGGAGTATTGGTTCAGCAAGAAGTAGATATCAGCACCCCACCGGAGGGTTATCATAATTTTGACCTATATTTTTCCGTACCTTTAAAAACGAATACATTTAAAAGTACGCTCCGACTCATTGTCCAAAATCTAACCAATGCCTCATACAATGATTATCTAAACAGACTGCGATTTTACTCCACCGAAATGGGTCGTGCGGTACAGCTCCAGCTCGTTTTGAATTATTGAAAAAAAACCTACTAAATGAAACCCCTACTTCTCGCCCTGATATTTATCATCACGATTTTAGATTCCTATTTTTACGGTCGGGGTCTTGAGCCCTATCAGTTGGTCTTTGAACCTCTTATCATTCCATCCATTTTGGCATATTATTTACTGAGCTCCAAAAGAAAGGACCGTTTCATTTTAATTGCCTTCTTTTTGGTGTGGATGGGAGATTTATTTTTGTTGATAGAATGGGGTTCTTTTTTTTTACAATGGGCAGTTTTTTCTTATTGGCTGATGCAATTGATTTTTATAAAGGTGTATCGGGGCTATCAATTCAAGTACTCCTTTAATGCGCATTTGCTTGGGCTTTTATTTTGGGGATCCTATTTGGTGGTTTTTTAAACCATGTATACAGTTCGCTGGGGAATATGAAAATTCATGGAGTCGTCTATGGCGTAACACTATCTGCTTTTGGAAGTATAGCAGTAATGGAGATGCTCAAGAA
>JALQVM010000112.1 GCA_023263685.1 Flavobacteriaceae bacterium
GGAATAGAATCTATAAATGTAACAGTTAACTCTCCTTTACTTTTTAGTTCTTCTCTTAATATCTCTGAAAGTGATTTTAATGCCTTAAAAATACGTTTTGGATAAAGGTTCAGAAAGTTTATTCTTTATGAGAGTATCAAATAACTCTAAATCGTTAAGCGGTTTATTTAAAGAATAATTATTTGATACTATGTAATCATAGGTTTGTTTAGCAAGAGAAGTAGTTACAGAGAAGCGTAGTTTAGCAGGATATGAATTAGGATTAATAGAAGATTCAATTAATCTACCACTAAACAACCTATATCTCTTGTTGTTGAGTTTAAAATCAATGTAATACTTACCGTCTTTTCTTTTGCAAACTTTTGGATAGGAAAGTGTGTTTTTTGGCACTTATTTGGTAATTAGCGTTAAACATATGTTTGATTTTAAAGCTAAATGGTTGACATTGAAAGGATTGGCTGATGATTTTTTGTTTTGACCAACTGATTATGAGTCAGCTACTCTAACCAACTGAGCTATAGGACCTTTGAAAAAAACATTTCGTTTTTCAGCTCCCAAAAATACTATATATTCCTAAATTCCAAACATAAATTGACAGGAAAACCTTTTGTAAATTTTTAACTATCAATTCTTTATTGTAATTTATACCTGTTTATACCAAATTGTTAAAATAAATTTAAACTATAGACATCAACCATTGGGAATCCCTCCCGATGGTTTTTTTTATTTACCCCTCGTTTTAGCTCCTGCCAGTTCCCCCTGAGCATCCTTCAATTTTTATTCGAAAAGATAAGTGCTATCTTTGCTAAAAAGAGGAATGAAAGAAAAAAAGCCCGATGCAGTGGTCTGGGATGAGGAAGAGCAACGCTATTTTGCCAAGCTTTTGCCTTATGCCAGCAGTTTAAGCGGCCCAATTATTGACGTTCCCCATGTGGATGCCTTTAAAAAAAAGGGGGTTGACACCGTATCCAAACAATTTCAGGCAGAGCTCAAAGACCTTCAAGACCGCATCAAATCGTTTGTAACTACCGCCTCTGAAACCCAAAAGGTGTACCAAGCGCATTTTAAATTCGAACCTATAGTGGGTGAGGTCTACCACCTTTATAAAGGAAAGGAGCATGATTTTCTTTCGTTGATTGAGCCTAAAGAATGGGATAAAGAACACCTGGGTAGTTTTCGATTAAACAGCGAGTACAAATGGGTGCGCCAATAAAACCTTTTACCAATTAAAATCAAGGTATGAATAAACCCGAAACTCCACGCCAGCAAAAAATCAACCGTGTGCTTCAACAAGAAATTGCAATCCTTCTGCAGCAGGCGATTCGAGAGGGGTCTGTAAAAAATCTATTGCTTTCGGTTACCAAAGTTCACGTGACTTCAGACTTGTCCATTGCCAAAATATACCTCAGTATTTTTCCGGTAAAAGATGCTCCATCCTATATGGATGCTTTAGCGAAAAACAGCGCTCCGCTTCGTCATGATTTGGCGCAACGAATGAAACACCAATTGAGGCGAATTCCTGAACTGCACTTTTACTTAGACGATTCTTTGGATTATATTGAAGGGATTGACCGAGAATTGAGCCAGGGAAGCAACCCTTTGCTCCATCGGGAAACCTTAGAAAGCAGAAAGAAAAAATAAAATTTTGACCCGTAGATGGCTCCCTTTTCCTTAAAAATAGCTTTGCGGTACTTTTTTTCTAAAAGCAGCCAAACCGTGATCAACAGAATCAATGGGTTTGCCTTTTTTATGGTGGTGGTTGCTACTGCCTCCTTATTTGTCGTCCTCAGTGCTTTTGGTGGGCTTAGAGACTTTGGATTGTCTTTTTCCGAGTCTTTTGATCCTGACTATGAAATTCAGCCCCTCCAAGGAAAATATCTGGAAGTCTCTCCAGACTTGCGCTCCAAAGTAGGCGCGCTTGCAGGGGTTAGTGCAGTCGCCCCACAAATTGAAGAAAAAGTCTTTTTGTCTTACGGCGAAAAAAATCAGGTGGCTTATCTAAAGGCCGTAGATCACACCTACACTGCAGTCATTCCTGTAGAAGGTTTGGTCGCTTTGGGCGACTGGATTTCATTTGAAGGCGCCGATGTGGTCTTGGGTTTTGGTCTGGCAGGCAATTTGGGTGTAGGCGTTTATGATTATACCACCTTTTTAAACCTCAGCGTCCCCAAAAAAAACAAGCAGTCGCTGCTGAATCAAAGCCCCTTTAATCAAGTTTCATCGGTAGTGGTTGGCTTGTATCAAATCAATGAAGAGCTGGATAAAAAATATGTTTTTTCCCGCCTTGAACTGGCACAGAATTTACTCGATTTACGCCCACAACAGTATACTTCACTTGTGCTAAAAACCGATCCCACCCTTTCGCAAGAAGCCCTAACGGAGCGCCTTACTCCTTTATTTGATACCCCCATAAAAATTGTTTCTAGAGCTGAGCAAAATGCCGCTTTACACAAAATGCTCAATATAGAGCATCGGGCCATTTATTTTATTTTTACCCTAGTCATGCTCATCGCCTTATTTAACGTAGTTGGGGCCTTGATTATGATGATCTTAGACAAGCAAAAACAAATGAAAATTCTCTTGTCAATGGGAGCTACTCCTCAAAAAATTCACCAGATATTTTTTCTACTTGGCCTACTGATCTGTACCCTGGGTGGGCTTGTGGGCTTGGGTTTGGGGTCCCTTTTGGTCCTCCTACAAACGTACGTGCCTTTTATTACAGTTCCAGGCACAAGCCTTTCGTATCCGGTACTTTTTGAAGTTAAAAACCTTTTTATCGTGATGGCTACCCTACTGGTCTTAGGGACTTTAAGCACCGCATGGGCAACGCGAGGCTTGGGAAAAAAGACTACGGCTTATACGGCTTGATTGACCGCAAAATCTTCAAGAATTTCATCTAAAACCTCAAAAACTTCAGCGGATTCGTTTGCGGTTACCATTCGAGTTCTCAAGGGTTTAAAGTTGGGTATTCCTTTAAAATAATTGGTGTAGTGCCTGCGGGTTTCCAGTACGCCCAGGGTTTCTCCTTTCCAGTCAATAGCCATTTGCAAGTGCCGCCTTGCGGCAGCTACTTTATCCTCTATACTGGGGGGTGCCTTTGGAGTTCCCGTTTGCAAATACTGTTTTACTTCATTGAAAAACCAGGGGTTTCCAATACTGGCTCTTCCGATCATCGCTCCGTCTAAACCGTATTCGTCCCGCATTTTTTTGGCCTGTTCGGGGGTATTAACATCTCCATTTCCAAAAACAGGAATATGCATTCTCGCGTTGTTTTTTACTGCAGCTATTGGTGCCCAATCTGCCTCCCCTTTATACATCTGTGCACGGGTTCTTCCGTGTATGGCAATTGCTTTACACCCGACGTCTTGCAAACGTTCGGCAACCTCTACAATATGTATGGAGTCATGATCCCAGCCCAAGCGTGTTTTAACCGTTATCGGAAGGGAGGTGTGTTTCGCCATAGCCTCGGTAAGGGCGACCATTTTAGGTATGTCTTTTAAAATTCCTGCCCCCGCGCCTTTGCAAACCACTTTTTTGACCGGACAGCCAAAATTAATGTCAATTATGTCGGGATTGGAAGCCTCCACGATCTCCACCGAACGAAGCATGGAATCTAGGTTAGATCCAAAAATCTGAATTCCTACAGGGCGTTCTTTGTTATAAATGTCAAGCTTTTGGACGCTTTTAGCCGCATCGCGAATCAATCCTTCGCTTGAAATAAACTCGGTATAGACCACATCAGCACCGTGTTCCTTACAGAGCGCTCTAAACGGGGGGTCGCTAACATCCTCCATAGGAGCAAGAAGTAATGGAAAATCCGGTAGTGCTATATCGCCTATTTTTACCAAAAGGGAAATTTTTTACTAAAATAAGGAAAAAAGCCTCCCCCAGAAGCCTTATATTTGCGTGCTTATAGTAGCAGGTGCCGTATGAAACAGTTTCGTAATTTTTGCATTATTGCCCACATTGACCACGGTAAAAGTACGTTAGCTGACCGTCTGCTTGACTTTACAGGAACTGTAACCGAGCGCGAAAAACAAGACCAACTGCTGGACAATATGGACTTGGAGCGTGAGCGGGGAATTACGATCAAGTCGCACGCCATACAAATGGAATACGAACACCAAGGAGAGCGCTATGTGCTGAACCTAATTGACACGCCAGGCCATGTTGATTTTTCCTACGAAGTGTCGCGGTCTATAGCCGCTTGCGAAGGGGCTTTGCTTATCGTAGATGCTGCTCAGAGTATTCAAGCGCAGACCATTTCCAACCTTTATCTTGCGCTGGAAAATGACTTGGAAATCATCCCGGTATTAAATAAAATTGACCTCCCCTCGGCAAATCAAGAAGAAGTTACTGACGATATTGTAGACCTTTTGGGCTGTACCCCTGAAGAGGTCATCCCAGCCTCTGCAAAAACAGGGCAAGGAATCGAAGAAATTTTAACTGCTATCGTAGAACGTGTGCCCGCTCCTCAGGGGAGCCCAGACGAGCCTTTACAAGCCTTGATTTTCGATTCAGTTTACAACCCTTTTCGAGGGGTTGAAACCTACTTTCGGGTGTTGAACGGACGCATCAGAAAAGGACAAAAAATTCAATTTATCGCTACCAAAAAAACCTATTTCGCTGATGAAATTGGTACGCTAAAACTCACTCAAGAGCCCAAGAACGAAATCAGTGCTGGGGATGTGGGCTATCTTATTACAGGAATCAAAGAAGCAAAAGAGGTAAAAGTGGGTGACACCATAACCGACCCAAGCAACCCCACCCAAAATGCCATCGAAGGGTTTGAAGAGGTAAAGCCGATGGTCTTTGCCGGCATATATCCTGTAGATACGGAAGACTATGAAGAACTCCGTGCTTCCATGGAAAAATTACAACTCAACGACGCTTCCTTGGTCTTTTTCCCTGAAAGCTCTGCAGCACTTGGCTTTGGTTTTCGGTGTGGCTTTTTAGGAATGTTGCATTTGGAAATCATTCAAGAGCGATTGGAACGCGAGTTCAATATGACGGTAATCACCACGGTTCCCAATGTGTCTTACAAGGCCTATACCAAAAAAGATCCCGATACCTTCATGAGTGTCAACAACCCCTCTGACCTACCAGACCCCTCGGTATTGGATCGTGTAGAAGAGCCTTACATCAAAGCTTCGATAATTACCAAAGCAGACTTTGTAGGAAATGTGATGTCGCTCTGCATTGAAAAAAG
>JALQVM010000113.1 GCA_023263685.1 Flavobacteriaceae bacterium
GGCTTGTAATCCCTAAGCTGCTCTTATCGATGAAAGCCTTTCTGTTCATACAGCCTAAATTAGAAACTATTTTCATTAAATGAAAAATAATCACTCAAATGTCTTTCTTTTTTTAGTTTTGTTTAACTGTAATCAAATTGAGGTGATTGTAGAGGTTTGTTGTGCTTCCCTGAAAAGTGTTGAAAATGCAGCTCTAGCTGGAGCTCATCGTGTCGAATTGTGTTCCGGATTAGAACTGGGTGGAATCACCCCTTCTAAGGGTTTGCTAGAAGAAGCCGTGGGGTTAAATCTGATCGATGTACATTGTTTGATCCGCCCAAGAGCAGGACATTTTTTCTATTCAGCGGAAGAAAAAAAAATTATAGAAAAAGACATCCAAACCGCACTTGAAATTGGCTGTAAGGGTGTGGTGATTGGAGGGTTAACAGAAGATTTTCAGTTGGATCTTTCCGCCTTAAAACATTGGAAGCAACTTGCGGGCGACATGTACCTGACGTTCCACAGGGCCTTTGATGTAGTAGTCAAACCTGTTGAAGCCCTTCAGCAACTCATTGCATTGGGATTTGATTGTGTGTTGTCCTCTGGTCAACATGAAAAAGCAATGGAGGGATTCGAAAAACTGGAGTTATGGAACAGTCAATTTGGACGTGAAATTTTAATCATGCCGGGTAGCGGAATCAATGAAAGCAATTGCGAGCAATTTGGTTCTGCAGGGTTCAATGCCATTCATCTTTCGGGAGCTGCCTCTAAGCCAAAACTTGAGGTTCCTGCCGGAGTGAATTCAAAAATTTCCTTTCTAAACCAGGAAATTAGCGAAAGTGATGTAGAAAAAATAAGAGCGGTTGTCCAGCGTTTAAACGCTAATTGAAAAGAATAGCGACACCTCCTATGGCGGTAAACAAAAGTATCAATTTCCGGTAACTTTCATTTTCTATTTTCTTTACTAAAAATACCCCCGCTACTAATCCTACGATAACAAAGGGAACCAATTGAATACTGATGAGGATTGAGTTGGAATTGATCGTTTTCCAGCTCCAAATATGAAAGGGCACTTTAAACGAATTGATCAAAAAGAACAGCCAAGCCGCAGTACCGATGAAATTATTTTTGGGTAACCGCATTGCCAAAAAGTAAATATTGGAAAAGGCCCCCGCAAGATTTCCTATCATGGTAGTAAAACCTGCCAAAAGCCCCATGGATCCCCCAAAGGTCCAATGTGAAGGGATGGTCTTGTCTTTTTTGTTCTCCCAATAGTACATGAGTGCTACACTAAACAGTATGATAAAGGCCATGCTGTATTTAAAGAGGGTTTCGGTGATGTAGTTTCCTCCGACTACGCCGATTAAAACTCCGATAATCATCCAAGGTAGGAGTTTGACAATGTATTTTTTTTGGACATGACGTTTGTAGTAGGTAATGGCAAACACATCACCTACTAAAAGTAGAGGCATGAGGATGCCTGTAGATTCTTTTGCCCCATAGACCAATGCCAATCCCGTAACAATAAGAGAAGCAATGCCTTTAATCCCTGATTTTGAAACTCCAAGAAGAAAGGCACAACTTGCTGCTATCGTAAAATGTAAGAGTCCCAGTTCTTGCAAAAGAAAATAATTTTGAAGCACGAAGATAGTATTTATTTCCAGCAGCACCCCATTCGGTGTGGAGGCAAAGTTCTATTTTTGTAAAAACGATTTTTTTTGAAAACTTCTTTTTTTAAGGCAGTTCAGTACATGTTGTTCAGCACGCTTTCTTTTGCGTTTATGAATGCAGCAGTAAAATACCTTACGGCTTATCCCACCTTGCAAATTGTATTTTTTAGAGCGTTAGGTTCTTTGGTGATCACCACTCTATATCTCAAGGCGTTCGGAATTTCTCAATGGGGAAATCAAAAAAAACTACTCATTTTAAGAGGACTTGTTGGAGTTACGTCCATGATACTTTTTTTCTGGGGTGTTCACTACATCTCTGTTGGTAGTGCAGTGACCCTTCGCTACGTCTCACCAATTTTTGCAGGAATACTGGCGGTTATCTATCTGAAGGAGACGATCAAACCCTTGCAATGGTTGTTTTTTATCATGGCTTTTTTTGGAGTCTATTTGATCAAAAATTTCGATGCTTCAAATTCAAACTTTGGAGTTTTTTTGGTGCTGTTGGCCGCGTTTTTCTCTGCGGTAGTCTATATTTTAATCAGTAAAATTGGAAAGGGAGATCATCCCGTGGTGATTGTTCACTACTTTATGTTAATTGCTACTTTGGTTGGTGGAATAGGGTGTTTTTTCTTTTGGGAAGCTCCCAGTTTAAAGGATTTAATCCTGCTATTCAGTTTGGGGATTTTTGGTTTTTTCGGTCAATTGTTTATGACCAAAGCTTTTCAAAATGCAGAAGCGCATATGGTTGCTCCTTTTAAATATGTAGAAGTCCTCTTTACGTTGCTTTTTGGGGTTTTTGTTTTATACGAAAGCTATGATTTCTTTCACTTAGTGGGTACCTTTTTGGTTGTTTTTTCTTTGGTGCTTAATGTGTTGTACAAATCTCGAATCAATAAAAAAGCCACTTGAAAGTGGCTTTGTTTTAATTTTAAATTCTGTTTTAATTAGACCAATCCGCAAGTGCCTTTTCGTTCAGTCGAACATAGTCTTGGTTGCCGGCCTCGATGGCTAACTTTAGTGAGGCTTTTGAAGCTTCAATGGCGGCCTCTGTTTCGTTCAGCGCTTTTAAGATGAGTGCTTGTTGTCGGTACATCCAATATTTTCCTTCATCCAATTCAATTGCCTTAGCAATCCATTCTTTGGCTTGGGTTAAATCTCGGTTTGTTTCTCTGTAATACACTGCTGCACTGTAGTAATCTTGCGCCTTGGGGTCTCCTTGCATTGTTTTTTCAATTGAAGCCATTGTTTTTGCTTCGGTGGGTACATTGAGTTCCAAACTAGCGGCTGTGTTTTCCCAACGAAAAGAAAGTATTGCTCCATTTTGAGTCAATTCATCAAGGGAAATCGTAAAGCTTTCTTCAACTTTGTCTAAAATAGTTACCGATGCTTCTGCTACTCCCGCTACAGCAGTAGGATCCCATTCGGCAGGCAAGCCTCCGTTGTCTGTTTTGGTATAAAAAAACACTTCCCATAGGGAGACTCCTGGACGGATAAAAATGGCGTATTTACCTGCTGCCAAGGTTTGACCACCTAAAACAACTTCATCTGAAAATTCAATGGTAGTATTTGCATTTGCACCGGCTCTCCACAGTTCACCGTAGGGTACTAACGCTCCCATGATGGTTCTGTTGCGCATGGCTGGACGGGAGTAGGTTATCGCAACATCCGTTAAACCCACAACTTGTTCAATTTTTGCAAAGGGACTGCTCTGTGGGGTTTGAATTTGGCCAAAGCATATTCCGCTCATCAGGATGATAATAAAGTAGATTTTTTTCATTTTTTCTATTTTTTTAATATTCAAAGATAAAGTTTTTGATGCGTATTGCCCTATTTCATTAGCGCCATCACTCTGTTTTAACATACTCAAAATTATTGTTTAATAATAATTAAAAATAGTTAAACATTATGTACTTTTGGGAAAAGATTGTTTGTGAAAATTTATCGTTTAGAAACCGTTCAAAATTTACCCATTGCTCAAGAAAAGGCCTGGGATTTTCTTTCGGATCCAAGAAATTTGAAAACCATCACTCCTGACTATATGGGGTTTAAGATTTTGAGTGGGGAATCCCCTAAAATATATGCTGGACAGCTCATTCAATACATCGTAACCCCCTTGCTTAACATTCCCATGAAATGGGTGACTGAGATTACGCATGTCAAGGAAGGGGAATATTTTGTGGATGAACAACGCTTTGGACCCTATGCGCTTTGGCATCATAAACATTTTATCAAGCCCATAAAAAACGGGGTAGAAATGACGGATATCGTGGATTATAAAATTCCATTTGGGCTGTTGGGTCGCATGATGCATCCTTTCGTGGTGGGTCCAAAATTAAAGGAGATTTTTGACTACCGACGAACCGCCTTAATTGAACTTTTTGGAAACTACGAAGCATGATAGAAAATAAAAACATACTGATTATTGGAGGAAGCTCCGGAATTGGATTGGCATTGGCAGAACACTTAGCTCCTCATAACACGATTTATGTAGCGAGTCGTTCGGGTGAGGCGGTTCAGCATTTAAATGTTCAGCACATTGCCTTTGATGCAACTCAAGAGGAATTGGATGTCAGTCGTTTGCCTGAGGTGCTTCACGGCTTTGTATATTGTCCTGGAAGCATCAACTTAAGACCATTTAAGGGGTTAACGGTAGAAGCCTTTCAGTCGGATTTTGAACTTAACGTATTGGGAGCAGTACGTTCGTTAAAGTCTGTATTGAGTCAACTGAGTGCCAGCGGAAATGCCGCCGTTGTATTTTACAGCACAGTTGCGGTTCAAACCGGCATGCCTTTTCACAGTTCTATAGCAGCAGCTAAAGGTGCTATAGAAGGATTGACCCGTTCTTTAGCCGCAGAATTTGCTCCAAAAATCAGAGTCAATGCCATAGCCCCCTCTTTAGTAGACACCCCCCTTGCTTTGAAATTTTTAAACAACGACACCAAAGTGGAGAAGGCCAATGAGCGCCATCCCCTGGGTAGGGTAGGGAATGCTCAAGAAATTGCTCAAGCCACGGCCTTTCTTTTGGGAGAAGAAAGCAGTTGGATGACCGGAAGTGTATTACAGCTGGACGGAGGGATTGGAAACCTGAAAACCTAAACATGGAAAAATATACCGTTTTTTGGTTTCGTAGGGATTTGAGAATAATGGACAATCACGGCTTATTTAAAGCGTTGACTGGAAAAAATAAAGTGATCCCTGTATTCATCTTCGATGAACATATTTTAAAAAAACTACCGAAAAGTGACGCACGGATAGAATTTATATTAATAGCCTTGGGTGCCTTAGATAATGCTATGAAGAGGAACCGATGCAGACTTGGAATGTATCATGGCACCCCTAAGGCTATTTTTAAAGCGTTAATTGAAACTTGGCCTATCGAAAAAGTGGTTTGTAACGAAGACTACGAACCCTATGCACGCGAGAGAGATGCAGCTATTGAATCCTTGCTGGCGGATCACCAGATCGCATTCGAGACCTTTAAAGACCAAGTGATTTTTG
>JALQVM010000114.1 GCA_023263685.1 Flavobacteriaceae bacterium
CAAAAATGGCACCTGCTAAAAGCGAGGCAAACCAACCTGAAATAGCTGTAATCACCGGGTTTAATGCGTTTTTAAGGGCGTGTTTAAACACGACTTGATAACGAGAAAGCCCTTTAGCATAGGCCGTTCGTATATAGTCTTCCGCCAAAACTTCCAATAAATTGCTTCTCAACAATTGAATAATGACTGCTAAAGGTCTTATGCCTAGAACAAGGGAGGGAAGAATCAAATTTTTCCACTGCAGTCTATTTTCTTCACCCAAATCATCCAATTCAAAAAGGCTGCCTGTCATGTTTAGCCCTGTAAACTCATGAAGCACATAACCGAATAACCAAGAGAATAGAATTGCACTGAAGAAGGAAGGCACACTCATTCCCAAAGTGCTAATCAATTGCAAAAGCCGATCCAACCAAGTGTTTTTGTTTAACGTGGCCACTACGCCCAGAAAAACACCCAAAACAACCGCCAAACACATAGAAGAAAAAGCTAATAAAGCGGTATTGGGGAGAGTTTCTTTAATGATTTCAGCTATCGGCTTCCCTCTTTTTTGAAAGGAAGTTCTAAAATAGGGGGGCTTCATCACCCATACCTTTGCTTGAGTTGTGAATAAAATCCAACCGCCGTAGGTTTCTCGATTGTAAGATCCAAATACAGAAGAATCTTTTGAATGTATTGAAATGGGGAGTAAATCGTTGAGATAATACAAGTATTGGGTGGTCAGGGGCAAATCAAAACCAAATTTTGATTTGATTACCTCTAACTGTTCCTGATCTTCGTTTTGATCGAGCATCATTTGCGCTGGATCTCCGGGGAGTACAGTGAACAAGAAAAAAACCAAGCTCGCAACGCCCCACAGAGCCAAAATTGCAGTACCGAGTTTCAGTCCAAGGTATCGAATCATCAGCTGGTTGGCGCTTGCAGGTGGATCAGAGCAAATACGGCATAATTTACCATATCGTGGTAGTTGGCATCGATTCCTTCACTGACCAATGTTAAGCCTGAGTTTCCTTCAATTTGCTTTACTCTCAGTAATTTTTGCAAAATCAAATCGGTGAGTGAACTGACCCGCATTTCTCTCCATGCCTCTCCGTAATCGTGATTTTTTTTCATCATCAAATCAAAAATAACACGAATTTGCGCATCGTAAAGTTCCAAGGCTTGGTCTGTATTGAGATCCGGTTGTTCCGCAATTCCTCGTTCGATCTGAATGAGAGCCATTATGCTGTAATTCACAATTCCTATAAACTCGGACTCCTGACCCTCATCCACTTTTTGCTCTTTATTGGTTTGCAAACTGCGTATGCGTTGAGCCTTGATAAAAATTTGATCTGTAAGTGAGGGAAGTCTTAAAATTCTCCATGCAGCACCGTAATCTGCCATTTTATTTTTAAACAAGGAGCGGCATTGTGCTGTGATTGCTAAATACTGTTTTTGGGTCACTTCCATTTACTAAATTTGTTTAAATTTCGATTTTAAATTTAGATTTAAACTTCCTTTTTAAAAAAAGTTATCAAAAAGAAAACCACAACGCAATCCCTCAACATCAAAGGGAACCTAATCGATTTAAGCCAACCCAAAGTCATGGGAATCTTGAATGTGGGTATGGATTCATTTTATGATGGAGGTCGATATAACGAGCGTGATCAAGCGCTTTCCCAAACCGAAAAAATGCTATCCGAAGGGGCTTTTTTTATAGATGTAGGGGCAGCAAGCAGCAAACCGGGTAGTCCATTACTAAATGCAGAGGAAGAAAAAAAGATACTACTCCCCATCCTAGAGGCCCTATGCGCTACTTTTCCAAAAGCCCATTTTTCTATCGATACCTACAACAGTGGTGTAGCGCGAGAAGCATTGCAAATGGGAGCAAGTATGATCAATGATATTTCCGCAGGAAGCATAGATAAAGCCATGTTTCAAACCGTGGCAGCATTTCAAGTGCCTTATGTACTGATGCACATGCAAGGCACACCTGAGACCATGCAACAACAGCCTGAATACCAAAACGTTGTCAAAGAAATTAAGCTGAACTTATTCCAACAAATACAGCAAGCGAGTAGCCAAGGGATCACGGACATTATAGTCGATCCTGGTTTTGGCTTTGGAAAAACGGTAGCTCAAAATTTTGAATTGCTGCAGGAACTCCACAGCCTAACTGATTTGAACTGTCCCCTATTGATTGGAGTTTCAAGAAAATCGATGATTTATAAGGTGTTGAATTCAACTCCACAGGATGCCTTAAACGGAACCACGGCACTTCATGCATGGGCCCTAGAGCGTGGCGCCCATATTTTACGTGTACACGATGTAAAGGAGGCTAAAGAATGTATCGACTTATGGACTGCGCTTCAATAGTTTTTTTAAATTTACAAAAACACTGCCTTTGGAGCTGACTGATTTTATAGATTTTTCCTTTATCGATGTCGTCGATATCCTGCTCGTCGCTTTCCTCCTCTTTTATCTCTATAAATTACTTAAAGGGACAGTAGCCATAAACATCTTCATTGGCATCGTCATTATTTATCTCATTTGGAGGCTAACCGATATTCTCAATATGGACGTATTGAGTAATATTTTAGGCAAATTCATCAGCGTAGGTTTTTTTGCATTGATAGTCGTGTTTCAACAAGAAATCAGAAAGTTCCTCCTCCTACTCGGGTCCACTAATTTTGCTACTCGAAAAAATGTGCTTCGCTACTTTAGTTTTTTGAATCAAGGAAAAAATGCCATGATCCTCAATTTTGATGTATTAGTCAATGCGTGTGAGGAGATGTCTAAAAACAAAACGGGAGCCCTAATGGTCATTCAAAGAAGCAACAGTTTGGAATTTACCTTCAACGAAAACAATCAGACAGACATCCAGTTGGATCCCTTAGTGTTGCAAAGTATTTTTTTTAAAAACAGTCCCCTTCACGATGGTGCAGTGGTAATAAAAAACAATAGAATCATCGCTACCCGTGTGGTTTTACCTCTATCTGAAAAAACAAAACTTCCTGCTAAATATGGCCTTAGGCATAGAGCTGGGCTTGGGATTACCGAAAAAACAGACGCTTTGGTTTTAGTGGTTTCTGAGCAAACAGGGAAAATCGTTTACATTAAGGACGGTGAATTTTACCCCATGGATTCCTTTGCCGCGCTTAAAGAAACCCTCTCACAAGATCTAAGCGAATAGTCCTTAGGTTGTAAGCTCCTCAGCAAATTGAACCTCATACAACTTAGCGTAGTAGCCGTTGGATACTTTAAGTAGTTCCTTATGCGTACCCTGCTCTACGATAGTACCTTGATCCATTACAATGATTCGGTCTGCATTTTTAACCGTTGCTAAACGATGCGCAATCACGATTGAAGTTTTTCCTTGGGTAAGGGTATCTATCGCTTTTTGAATAATTTCTTCGGTATAGCTATCAACGGAAGAAGTGGCCTCATCTAAAACCAATATAGCCGGTTGGGTAATGTAAGCTCTTAAAAAAGCAATTAATTGACGCTGACCCGAAGAAAGCATGACTCCTCTTTCCTTTACATTATAGTCATAACCCCCTGGCAAAGATTCGATAAAATCATGCACCCCTATCTTTTTGGCTGCTTGGGCTACCTCTTCACGGCTGATTGTATCATTGTAAAGCGTGATGTTATTGAACAGGCTGTCGGCAAATAAAAATACATCTTGTAAAACAACGGCTACGTGTTTGCGAAGGGCATTCAACTCAAAATCTTTGATGGAAATTTTATCAATAGTAATGTCGCCCGCATCGTATTCGTAAAACCTTGAGAGCAGATTGATGATGGTTGATTTTCCTGCGCCGGTTGCCCCTACAATTGCAACTGTTTCTCCTGCCTTAATGTCCAGCGAAATTCCATGAAGAACTTCCTCTCCGGGCAGGTAAGAAAAATGAAGTTTTTGGAAAGAAATGGCTCCTTTAAGGGCCGTAGGACTTTTAGTTCCTTTATTCTCTATACTGCTCTCTGTTTCAAATATTTTAAAGATACGGTCCGCAGCCACCATTCCCATCTGTAGGGTGTTGAACTTATCCGCTATTTGTCTCAAGGGCCTGAACAACATTTGAGACATTTGTATAAAAAGGAAAATTGTTCCCAAAGAAATCCCTCCTCCTGATATAACATTAAACCCCCCATACCAAACAAGCAATCCTATGGTTACCGATGAGGATATTTCAGCTACAGGGAAAAAGATAGAGTTGAACCAAACCGTTTTTAACCAAGCTTTTTTGTGCTTTTCGTTGATCGCGACAAATTGGTCGTATTCAATTTTTTCACGATGAAAAATTTGTACGATTTTCATTCCACTCAACCGCTCTTGAACAAACGAATTGAGATTAGCAACCTGAAGTCGAACCTCTTCAAAGGCTTTTTTCATCGATTTTTGAAACAAACGGGTAGCATAGAGGATGATAGGAAGTATAGAGAATACGATCAAAGTAAGCCTCCAGTCGACATACAGCATCACCCCTATTACCAATATCATTTTTAATAGGTCTGCAATAATCATAAAAAGGCCTTGGGAAAAAATACTTGCAATGGTTTCTATATCGCTGACCGCTCGAGTGACCAATCTTCCTACAGCCGTCTTATCAAAATAAGCCATTTTAAAGAAGATGATTTTTTCAAAAAGCTTTACCCGTAAATCTTTAATCACTTTTTGGCCCAACCAGTTGGCATAAAAAACAAACAAGAATTGAAAAACAACCTCTAAAAGCAGTGCACCAAGCATAAATCCGACAAAAAGCAGCATGCCTTCGTAATTTTTGGGTCGGATGTAGTCATCAACTGTGACCTTAAGAAGATAAGGAGTAAGGGTAGAAAACAAGGACAGCAAAATTGCGGCCACCAAAACAAAGTAATAGGTCCCCTTAAACGGCTTGACAAATACCATCAATTTTGAGAAAAGCTTTAAATCAAAAATTTTCCCGCTAACCTTTGCCATGATCTAAATATATTGCGTTTGGATATTCTATTTGAGTCAAATACAGTCCTTCCGCTGGGACCGAATACCCCGCCAAAGAACGGTTTTTAC
>JALQVM010000115.1 GCA_023263685.1 Flavobacteriaceae bacterium
CTTTTTTGAGTTGGTCCAATTTTACTTCAAATTTTGGCGCAAGCCCCAATTCAAATTCAAAGTCCATCTGATCAGCGTCCCAATCGAGTGCTTCATCAGCAGCCTTTGGCAGTGGATTTCCTAATAGATCCAATTTTTCTTCCCTTATGAATTTTTCAAGATTTTCTCTTAAAAGTTTATTTACCTCATCAGCAGTAACCGCCTGTTGGTACTGTTTTTTGATCATTCCCATAGGGACATGGCCCTTACGAAAACCGGGTATATTGGCAGTCTTGCGGTAATTACTCAATACAGAGTTTACGTTAGATTCGTAATCAGAGCGAGCTACAGTGATCTTTATTACTGCATTTAATGCGTCTAATTCTGTTTTGCTGATGTTCATTTGGTGTAAATTTTAGTGCGCAAAATTACATTTTTTTATTCCCATGGGCAAGTTTAACCCCTAGGGTTGTGATTTTAAAAAAACATTTTTAGTACTTTTACCGTCAGCCAAAAACATTTCAAATACACTACCAAAATCTATAATTTAGGCCCTCGGTAACACGGTAGTGCGTGTGAATGTTTTTGGCGGAACAGCCGGGGGCTCTTAACATTAAATGCCCCGTTTTCTTTATCCGATTTATTTTATAACCTGTCTGAACTTTTCCTTAAAACAAAAATACTTTGAAAAGTCCTTAAAGTCATAAATTAAATTATATTTGCAGCCTGAATTAATAACCCGAGGGTCGAGTATCCTCACAATTAATGTGTTATGCCAGTAAAAATTAGATTACAAAGGCACGGAAAAAAAGGAAAACCCTTTTATTGGATCGTTGCCGCTGATGCCCGTTCAAAAAGAGACGGTCGTTATCTCGAAAAACTAGGAACGTACAACCCAAACACCAATCCCGCTTCGGTAGAAGTCAATGTTGACCACGCTGTATCTTGGTTGGAAAAGGGTGCGCAACCTACAGAAACTGCAAGAACTTTACTTTCCTACCGAGGAGTGATGCTGAAACATCATCTTAACGGAGGTATCCGTAAGGGAGCCTTAAGCCAGGAAGAAGCAGATAAAAAGTTTGCTGCTTGGTTGGAGGAAAAAGAAGCAAAAATTCAAGCGAAAAAAGACGGACTTTCCAAAAGTGAAAGCGAAGCCAAAGCGAAGCGACTTGCCGACGAAAAAGCAGCAAGTGAGAAGCGATTAGCTGAAGCTGCCGCTGCGGAGGCCGAGGCTGCCGCGGAAGAAGCTGCTGCTGAAAACACAGAAGCTGAAGTTGATGAAGAAAATGCTGCTGATGCACCCGCAGAAGAGGCTAGCGCTGCTGTGGAAGAAGAAGCACCCGTTGCTGAAGCCACTGAAGAGGCAGTTGAAACACCAGTTGCTGAAGCTGCTGAAGCTCCTTCAGAAGCAGAAGAAGCAAGTGCTGCGCCTGATACTGAATCAGCTGAAGAAGAAAAAGAAGCTTAATATTCTTTTTTTACAACGATGCAAAAGCAAGATTGCTTTTACTTAGGAACTATCGTTGGGAAATACAGTTTTAAAGGAGAGCTGCTCGTCAAAGTTGACAGTGACAATCCAGAAGACTACACTACATTGGAATCAATCTTTGTGGAATTACCCACAGGATTGGTTCCTTTTTTTATAAAAAAATGTCAATTACACAAATCGGAACTCCTCAGAATACTTTTTGAGGATGTGACCAATGAGCAACAGGCAGAGGCCCTGATTAAAAAAGAACTTTATTTACCTCTAGACCTCTTACCTCCTTTGGAGGGGAATAAATTCTACTACCATGAGGTTATTGGATTTACCGTCAGCACTGCTTTGGAAAACGTAGGAGTCATTAGAAATGTGATCGATCAAGGGCCGCAAGCCTTATTTGAGGTAGAGGCTCCAAGCAACAAAATTCATCTGATCCCTATACACGACGATTTTATCCTTCAAGTAGATCGTGAAAACAATAGGATAGTGCTGGAACTCCCTGAAGGGTTGTTGGATTTATAAATTTAAAAATAGAGCACCAGTCCAAAAGAGGGCAAGGGTGTGCTATTGCTATCGTTTAAAGAAAGTTCAACCAAGCTGATCGGATTGATTAAATCGCCTTCAGCCGTTCGGTTTAATCCGTATTCAGGAGGAGTAGGATTGGGTTGAGCCAAGAAATTTTGAACTTCAAAATAGAAGTTGAATGATAAGGATTTAAAATTCCACTTTTTATCAATTCGGAGGTCAGCCAAGTTAAAACTGTTCAGTTGAACTTCCCCCAATCGATCGTAGTCTAATATAAGTTCTGGATAGGCATTTGTACTCGCTTCGAGATCTACGGGAACGTAGGGGTTTTTACCCGCAAAACGCCAACGTGCACTGATTTCCCAGTTGCGTCTTAGTTTATATCCTCCTGAAAAAGAGAGCAGGTGCCTGCTGTCCCAAACAGAAGGTCTTAGCTCACCGTCAATTCCTGTAAATTCACTTGAAAAGTAGGTATAAGCAAATACACCGTAAAAATTAGCCGCGAGTTTTTGTTGGAAGAGCAGTTCGATACCAGAACTTAATCCTTCCCCTTCCGAAACTATTGCCTCATTCCCCAATACTTCAAACCCGCCCCCTTTATTTGCCAGTGAAACTCCATCAATAAGAGAAACAGGATAATTCGCATAGTTTTTTCTAAACGCCTCCACAGTAAAACGAGAGGCCGGAGTCAGATTGTATTCCAGTCCAGCAACCAAATGATCACTTCTCGTATAGGCAGCATCTTGATTGACAAAGACCCCTCTTTGATCTTGAAAGCCTAACATGGTATATGTTGGAATTTTAAAATAACGTCCCGCCGAAGCGTTGACCTTCCATTGCTGATCTTTTGTGAGGGCATAGGAAACAGCCGCTCGAGGAGATAGGGTATTCCCTAAATTAGATCCGGTGGAAAAACTATCCGCATCGGAACGTATTCCCCAAGAAAAATCCAATCGATCGTCCAAAAAAGAACGCGATGCTTTTAAAAACAGTCCGTATTTCGCAAAGTTAAGGTCGGAACGATAGGCTATGTCGTAATACAGAAAGCGGGTATTGTTTTGGTAGGAAGAATTTTGAACATTAAATCCTGCAGACCATTTCCAATGTTCCGTAAACTGAGTGGCTTGAAAGCGCAGTTTGCTCTCCCATTCAAAAGAATCGTTTTGAAAGATGGTCCCCGTTTTGGTTGTATTGTCTTCATAGCGTGCAAAAACGTTTTCCAGCCTATTGGTACTGATCACAGTATTCATAAAGCCCTTACCGTTTTTGTAGTTCCGTTTCCACGACAGCCCCACTGTAGTACTCCGCTGATCAATAATCGGCACTTGTTCCAAACTTGCTTGTTGTTCTGCATTGAAGGTGTCTGGGGCTTTAACAGAAAAATCGTCTATCGCTCCAATTCCAATAAACGTCAGTGAATTGTAGGCGTCAATTTCATGTTTTATTTTCCATTGATAATCCCAATAATCAGGACGAATGGGTAGCCCTATAAGTTCAAAAAGAAATTGCAAATAGCTTCTTCTAACGGAGAACAGAAAACTGGTCTTGGCTGGTTCTTCTTTATTTTTTCTAAAAAGCGGTCCTTCCAAAGTGAGTCCCGTTTCACTCGCTCCTACACGAAAGTTTCCTCCAAATTGAGTAGCATCACCTTCTCTTTGCTCAAATGCTAAAACCCCAGAAAGGGGATTGTCGTATTCAGCACCAAAGGAAGAACTTGCCAATGTGACCTCTCGGATAAAAGATACATTGACCATACCCACAGGTCCTCCTGCACTCCCTTGCGTACTGAAGTGATTGATGTTTGGAATCTCAATACCATCCAAATAATAAACCGTTTCATTGGGTGCGCCACCACGGATGATGATGTCGTTTCGAAACCCCCCAATAGAAGGTGAAATTCCGGGCATACTTTGAACCACTTTGGTAATATCGTTGTTTCCTCCTGGATAGGTTTCTATCTCAACAGCGGAAAATGTCTGGGTAGATAGAGGCGTTTCGCTATTGGTTTTAAAGGGACTTTGAACCAAAACTACTTCTTCCAAATTTTCTGAAAGTTCTCCCAACTCAAAATACAGCGGAATATTCCCAACAGATTTTACAATTACATTGAATAAGGTTTGGGTTTCATAACCCAGATAACTTGCTTCTATAGAATAGGTCTTTGTGGGGATGTTTTCAAGAGTAAAATACCCTTGCTGATTTGTCACTACACCTATTGCAGTTCCCACCACCACCACAGTTGCGCCTTCCAAGGGAAGTTGATTTTGAGCATCGACAATACGTCCTTTTAATACCCCTGTATTCTGGGCAAATGCAATTGTAGAAACGAATAATAATAGGGCGCAATACTTCTTTTTCATGAGGTAAAATTACTTCATTTGAACGTTTTAGTTAAATTATTGTTTAATTATTTTGTTTTATATTTGAACAAAAATTGTAATGAACCAACGAAGAACCTTTTTAAAGACGGCTTGTAAGCCCATCGTACTGGCAACTCTTGGCATTCCACTTATCCAGGCGTGCAGTACAGAAGATGATTCCCTTGAAAATGCTGACATTGATTCCTTATCGGGTTCTGCACCGAATGAACCTTTAACGCTTGATCTGTCCTCGGGAAGTTTTGCTGCACTTTTAGAAGTGGGTGGATGGCTCAACTATACCGCAAAAAATATTTTATTGGTACGAATTAGCGAAGCTGAAGTTCGAGTGTTTGACAACAAATGTCCGCATCAAGGGAATCGAGACAAATGGTCGTATAATGGGAGTAAATTTACTTGTGGTCACCACAACAATTCCTATGCTGATACGTGTTCCGGTTCGTTGACCTGCTACAAAGCCAGCTTAGAAGGTACTATACTAACCATTACTTTTTAATTTTTGAACTTGAATATTATAATTATCACTATTTGTAATAAATGACCCAGAGACAGCAATATCGACATTTTTAACCTTTTTAATGGTTTCCTCATTAATGCCACCATCGACTTCAATAACAAAGCTTAAATTATG
>JALQVM010000116.1 GCA_023263685.1 Flavobacteriaceae bacterium
AACTCTTTAAAAAAGATTTACAGCTTTGACCGAATAAAAGGCTGTGCTCACTGGAGTGAACTTTTAGAAATTGGAAAAAACAAACCCCATCAGGAAACCGTTCAAAAAAGAAAAGATCAGGTAAAACCAGCAGATTTGGCAACCATAATTTATACCTCAGGTACCACTGGAGTCCCTAAAGGAGTAATGCTCAGTCATCAAAACGTGGTTTCTAATGTATTGTCCAGTTCAAAACGATTGCCGCTAACCATTGGGCAAGCCTCTGCTTTGAGTTTCCTCCCTGTATGCCATATTGTCGAACGGGTCATTTTATACATTTACATGTACAACAGTGTGGCAGTCTATTTTGCCGAATCGTTGGAAACCATTGCAGATAATTTACGTGAAGTGAAACCTCAAGTCATGACCGCTGTACCCCGATTGCTAGAAAAGGTTTACGATAAAATTTACGGAAAGGGAGAAGAGTTGAGCGGTATAAAACAAAAGCTTTTCTATTGGGCTGTCAATTTAGGCCTGCAATACGAACCTTACGGTCAAAATGGAGCCTGGTATGAATTCAAACTCAAAATAGCACGCAAGCTCATCCTTTCTAAGTGGCAAGAAGCCTTGGGTGGTAATCTAGAATTGATCGCCTCAGGAAGTGCTGCATTGCAACCCAGACTTGCGAGAGTTTTTACCGCAGCAGGGATGACATTGGTGGAAGGCTATGGTTTAACCGAAACCTCCCCTGTCATATCGGTAAACGATATGAGAAAAAGCCATTTTCGCATTGGCACTGTGGGTAAAGTCATTGATGGGGTTACGGTCAAAATTGCAGAAGATGGAGAAATTCTTTGTAAAGGTCCCAATGTAATGATGGGCTATTACAAAGAAGAAGAAAAGACCAAAGAGGTTATGAGCGGAGACTACTTTCATACGGGAGACATTGGGGAACTAGATGCCGATGGATTTCTAAAAATTACGGACCGTAAAAAAGAAATGTTCAAAACCTCAGGCGGTAAGTATATAGCCCCTCAGGTAATTGAAAACCAGATGAAACAATCCCTCTTTATCGAACAAATTATGGTAGTCGGGGCAGGCAGAAAAATGCCAACCGCTTTAATTCAACCCAATGTTGAATACGTACTGAACTGGTTAAAAGAAAAAGGAATCCAGTGTACTTCACTGGTCGAAGCTGTACAAGAGACACAGCTGACTGAAGCAATACAAGGAGAAATTGACCATCACAATCAACATTTTGGCTCTTGGGAACAGATTAAAAAGTTTCAGTTGACCCCTGAAGAATGGACTATAGACGACGGTCACCTGACCCCTACCATGAAACTGAAAAGAAAGGTAATTAAGGACAAATACGCGGACTTAATCGAATCCATGTACGTTTAAAATTTTATTTTGTAACCTACGTAATTTTTTTGTTCTTTTTACTATGCATGCATAGTATTTTTTATACCTTTGATTGGATGAGACAAGAAACATTTGACAGCGTATTGCGCTCTACCTGGAACCTAGTGAGCAAAATGTACAACAAGGAGGCGACTAAATTTGATTCCACCATGGCCATGGGTTTTGCGCTTTTGAGTATCGATGCGGAGGGGACCCCCTCTACTACGCTAGGTCCAAAAATGGGAATGGAGCCCACCAGCTTGTCAAGATTGTTGAATGCTATGGAAGAACGGGAATTGATTTACAGGTCAAAAAATCCGAACGACGGACGGAGCATCCTTATACACCTCACCCCTTTCGGTAAAGAAAAAAGAGACGATTCCAAAGCGGTAGTTCTCCATTTCAATAAGGTGATTGAAAACGCATTAAGTCCGGAAAAGATTGCCGTCTATTTTGAAGTGATGAACTGCATCAAGGAAAACGCACAAAATTTTGAACATTTTACCCCAACCCTTAAAACCCAATAATTATGGAAACTACTTCACAAAAACATGTACAAGGAGGATCGTTTTTAATTTCAAAAATCGATCCTGAGCAGGTATTTACTCCTGAAGATTTTACCGAAGAGCAGCGCCTGATGAAAGATTCGGTTATTGAATTCATCGATCGGGAAGTTTGGCCTTATAAAGCTCGTTTTGAAAACAAAGATTACGCCTTTACTGAGAGTCTAATGAAAAAGATTGGCGCGCAGGGCTTACTCAGTATACCCGTCCCTGAAAACTACGGTGGTATGGGGATGGGATTTGTCTCTACCATGCTGGTTTGCGATTATATTTCTGGAGCTAGCGGTTCTTTATCCACTGCCTTTGGTGCACACACCGGTATCGGTATATTACCCATCTTACTTTACGGTACCGAAGCCCAAAAACAAGCCTACCTTCCCAAATTGGCTTCTGGCGAATGGTTTGGGTCGTATTGTTTAACGGAACCGGGAGCCGGTTCGGATGCCAATTCTGGAAAAACCAAGGCCGTCTTAGCAGAAGAGGGAACGCATTACGAAATTACAGGCCAGAAAATGTGGATCTCTAATGCAGGATTTGCTAGTCTCTTCATTGTGTTTGCAAGGATAGAGGACGATAAAAACATAACCGGCTTTATAGTCCCTTTTGAAGAAAATAACGGAATTGAATTGGGGGAAGAAGAACACAAACTGGGAATACATGCTTCTTCAACCCGTCAGGTTTTTTTCAATAAAACCAAAGTACCCGTAGATCATGTGTTAGGTGAACGCAATGGAGGGTTTAAAATTGCGATGAATGCCCTCAACGTAGGAAGAATCAAACTTGGAGTGGCGTGTTTGGACGCTCAAAGAAGAATTACTACCAAGTCGATTGAATACGCCACAGAACGCATACAATTTAAAAAACCCATTGCCTCGTTTGGTGCAATAAAAGAAAAAATTGCCCAAATGGCGAGTTCTTGTTATGCGGGAGAATCTGCCTGTTATCGTGCTGCACATGCAATAGAACAACGAATCAACCACAATTTAGAACAGGGCTTAAGTCACCAAGAGGCTGAACTGAAAGGGGTAGAAAATTTTGCGATTGAATGTTCTCTGATTAAAGTAGGTGCATCGGAAGACATTCAAAATTGTGCCGATACCGGTATCCAAATTTTTGGAGGAATGGGATTCTCAGCCGACACCCCCATGGAAGCTGCCTGGAGGGATGCTCGAATCGGAAGAATTTATGAGGGAACCAATGAAATCAATCGCATGCTTTCGATCGGTCTTTTACTCAAAAAAGGAATGAAAGGAGAATTGGAACTGATGCCGGCTGTCATGCAAGCTGCCATGCGCCTGGGCGCTGAAAAAACTGAAACCATTGGGGAAGGCCCTCTCGCTCAAGAACACCAATTAATTGAAAATTTTAAGCAATTATTTTTGTTGATAGCGGGTAATGCAACCCAAAAATACGGCACTAAACTGGAAGAAGAACAGCAATTGCTCCAAGCCTTAGCCGATGTATTGATTGAACTCTACTTTAGCGAATCGGCCGTATTAAGAACCCTTAAAAATTGTAAGCGAAAGGGTATCCCGTCACAGCATATACAGATCGCAATGACCCAAAACTACGTTTTTGATGCTCATGATTTGATCAACAAACGGCTGAGGGAAGTAATCCTTCATCTAACCACAGATGCTGCAACGGAACGCAATCAATTGCTCGATGTGCTTCAAAAACACGGAGCGTATATCGATTTTCCTGATCGTTTTGAACTTCGAACAATGATTGCAGATCATCTGATCAAAGAAAAGAAATACTGTTTTTAGCTGACTAAATCTCACCCAACCGGCACCCTAAAGTGTCGGTTTTTTTTTACCTTTTTAAAAAAAATAATGAAACACCCTTACTACATTTTATTGATCAGTTTAAGCCTAAGCCTAGGTTATGCCCAAGAAGACCAAAAACTCTATGAGATCATCAACGCAGTTTCTTCCGAACACTTGAAAAAAGATGTCGTGAAATTGGTAGGCTTTGGAACCCGACATACATTAAGCGACACCCTATCGGACTCCAGGGGAATTGGGGCGGCAAGAAGATGGATAAAATCAGAATTTGATAAAATTTCTGAGAATTGTAACAACTGTTTGGAAGTGTTTTACCAAAAAAACTACTTTACCCCCCAAGACGGAAACAGAATTGTAAAACCCGTATGGATCAACAATGTCCTTGCTATACAGCGAGGAACCACCCATCCCAATCGTTACATCATCATGAGTGGAGATATCGATTCTAGAATTTCTGATCCCACCAATTACACCGACGACTCCCCCGGTGCAAACGACAATGCCTCGGGCATGGCAGGAACCTTGGAAGCAGCGAGAGTATTGTCAAACTACACTTTTGAAAACAGTATACTCTACGTAGGGCTGGCGGGTGAGGAACAAGGGCTTTTTGGTGGTAAAGGCTTAGCAAAGCATGCGCAAGAAGAAGGTTGGGAAATTATCGGAATCCTAAACAACGACATGATAGGAAACATCAAAGGAGTGGACGGTGTGATTGACAACCGAAGCTTTAGAATTTTTTCGGAACCCGTACCTGCAAATGAGTCGGAAGAAGCTCGAAAAGCGCGTCGCTTTTACGGAGGGGAAGTGGATGGCAATTCAAGACAATTGGCGCGTTATGTTTATAAAACAGTAAAACACTACCTGCCCGAGATGAATCCTATGATGATCTACAGATTGGATCGTTTTGGCAGAGGGGGACATCATCGACCTTTTAATGACTTGGGCTATCCGGGTATTCGAATTATGGAAGCCCACGAAAATTACGTGATGCAACACCAAGACATAAGAACCGAAAACGGAATAGCCTATGGGGATGTACTTTCTGGGGTTGACTTTGAATATGCTAAAAAATTAACCGCTGTCAATGCAATCAATCTAGCCAGCTTAGCTTGGGCACCGCCAGCCGTAAAGAAACTTTCGATCGGAGGAATTGTACAGGCTT
>JALQVM010000117.1 GCA_023263685.1 Flavobacteriaceae bacterium
AATGTGCCTGATGCACGTCTGCAAACCCTAGAAGCTTTAGTAAAACCCGAACGCGTGTTGCCAGCAACAGTAGAAATCGTTGATATTGCGGGTCTGGTAAAGGGTGCAAGCAAAGGAGAAGGATTGGGAAATCAGTTTTTAGCAAATATTAGAGAAACCGATGCCATACTTCACGTTTTGCGCTGTTTTGACAATGACAATATTGTTCACGTTGATGGTTCTGTTGATCCTATTCGGGACAAAGAAACGATTGACATTGAATTGCAACTAAAAGATCTTGAAACCGTAGAAAAAAAACTGGAAAAAGTAAGTCGTGCAGCACGAACAGGAAACAAAGAGGCCATCAAAGAAAAAGAGGTGTTGGATGGCATAAAAAGTGCTTTAGAACAATCCAAAAATGTGAGAAGCCTTGAAATGAAAGTAGAAGAGCGTTTAGAATACGTAAAACCCCTTCAGTTGATTACGGATAAACCTGTTCTGTATGTATGTAATGTTGATGAGGCGTCTGCAAAAACAGGGAACGCTTACGTAGATCAGGTTAAAGCGGCTGTAGCAGAAGAGGCTGCAGGCCTTTTAATCCTCGCGGTGAGTATTGAAGCTGACATCAATGAATTGGATAGTTTTGAAGAGCGTCAACTGTTCTTAGAAGACTTGGGCTTGGAAGAAGCTGGGGCGGCAAAGCTGATTCGGGCGGCCTATTCCTTACTCAACCAACAAACTTATTTTACTGCGGGTGAAAAAGAAGTACGCGCATGGACGGTAGCGGTTGGAGCTACTGCTCCCCAGGCAGCTGGGGTGATACATACGGACTTTGAAAAAGGATTTATACGGGCAGAAGTTATCAGCTATGAGGATTACAAACAATACGGATCTGAAAGCAAGGTAAAAGAAGCTGGAAAGATGCGAGTTGAGGGGAAAGAATATTTGGTTCAAGACGGAGATGTCATGCATTTCCGATTTAATGTATAAACCTTAAGGGTCAATGAAGCGCAGCCCTTTCTTTTTTCGAATGCTCATTTTGATTGCTGGAATTGCTGCCATTTGTGCGGATTCATTCAGTCTTTCTCTTTTTTTTGTGTTAAAGCCCCTTTGTACACTATTGATACTCACCTATCTTTTTCTGTATAAAAACACCAATTTAACCCGCTTTGCTCATACCTTGGGTATTGGATTGCTCTTTTGTCTGATAGGGGATTCGTTTTTGCTCTTTGAGCACTATTTTATATTCGGCTTGACCTCCTTTTTACTTGCTCATTTAATCTTTCTTTATGCTTTTGTAAAACGACAAGGTTGGCAATGGAAGCCACGGGTGGCTGGAGTACTCATCCTCTTTGCTTCAGCTGTATTTGCATTAGTATATCAGGGTTTGGGTGCGATGTTGTTTCCTGTCTTAGCCTACCTTACCGTCATAGTGGTGATGAGTTGGCAAGGCTGGGCATTGGCATTGAATCCAAAAATGGAGCAGGCGGGTCGATTGGGTTTGGCGGTCTCTTTGTTTTTGGTTTCAGATGCGTTAATCGCACTTGATAAATTCTATTTTTCCTTTCCTCTGTCCGGTGTGGCAATACTCGCTACCTATTGGTATGCGATCTACTTCATTGCTCGTTCTGCCACAAAATAAGGTTCAAAATTTGTTCCACATCTCGGGGCTAATCTTTTGAATCCTATTACATTTGCACCTTATTTCAAAAAATTAAGACTTTGAAAGCTTTTCAACTTATCGATAAATCAACTGGAGGGAGCGTTAAAAATGATTTACTCTCCGGAATCACGGTAGCCCTAGCCCTAGTGCCCGAAGCCGTAGCCTTTGCTTTTGTGGCTGGAGTTTCACCAATCGTTGGGCTGTATGGAGCCTTTATGATGGGGCTGGTAACCTCAATTTTTGGAGGGCGTCCGGGAATGATATCGGGGGCTACAGGAGCCATGGCTGTGGTGATGGTTCATTTGGTGAAAGAAGGAAATGCCTTAGGGGGGTCCGAGTTCTCGGGCCTGCAATATTTGTTTTTTACTTTATTAGTAACGGGAGCATTGCAAATATTGGCAGGGGTATTGCGCCTGGGTAAATTTGTACGCATGATTCCCTATTCTGTAATGATGGGATTTGTTAACGGTCTCGCTATAGTGATCTTTATTTCTCAATTGGGAATGTTTAAAAGCAATGGACAATGGCTAGAAGGGACTCCCTTATGGGTCATGATAGGGTTGGTAGGAATCACCATGGCGATCATGTTTGTTTTGCCTCTACTGACCAAAAAGATACCCGCCGCTTTGACAGCTATTTTATTTGTTTCCATGCTTGTTATTTTTGGGGGTGTGGAAACAGAAACGGTGCGCTCTTTTATATTGGCTAACGGCGGAAATGGAATCAAAGCTGGACTTCCTAGCTTTCATTTTCCCACAGTGGCGCGGACTTTGGAGACCTTGCTTTTTGTTTTGCCTTATGCTTCTATTTTAGCGGCAATTGGACTCATAGAGTCTCTGATGACACTGAATCTTATCGATGAATTAACGGATTCTCATGGAAACGGCAATAAGGAATGTATAGCACAAGGAGCTGCCAATACACTCAACGGCTTGTTTGGAGGGATGGGAGGCTGTGCCATGATCGGGCAAAGCATTATCAATGTTAAATCGGGGGGGCGTGGAAGGTTGTCCGGGATCGTTGCAGCCCTTGCTTTATTGGCTTTTATTTTATTTGGATCAAACTTGATCGAACAAATTCCTATTGCAGCACTGGTAGGGGTAATGTTTATGGTCGTAATAGGCACTTTTGCGTGGAGTACTTTTAAAGTAATAAATAAAGTTCCTCAATCCGATGTGCTCGTGATTATCTTGGTTACTGGACTAACCGTAGCTTTTGACTTAGCCATCGCGGTATTGGCTGGGGTAATCGTTTCTTCCCTTGTTTTTGCCTGGGAAAATGCAAAACGGATACGAGCGCGTAAGCATGTAGATGAATTTGGAGTAAAGCATTATGAAATATACGGACCTTTATTTTTTGGATGTATAGAGCTATTCAACAGTAAGTTTGATATCCAAAACGATCCGGATGAGGTAATTATTGACTTTAAAGAATCGCGTATCGTAGATCAATCCGCTATAGAATGTGTGAATAGGTTGACGGAGCGTTATTTAAAACTAGGAAAAAACATCCACTTACGACATCTGTCTTCTGATTGTGTAAAACTGATTAAAAAGGCAGAAAAAATTTGTGACGTGAACGTGTTGGAAGATCCCGATTATTTTGTGGCCATAGACAATTTCCGCCAAGCCCAAAACAGTCTCAAGTCAGCCTCGTAAGCCCTTACTGAGCCAGTTCTCTTTTTAAAAAGTTGATTTCGTTTGCTGAAAAAGGACTTTTGTCCGTTCGGTAAATGTCGTGATGCCATACTTTGGGCATGGAATCAAAAGCTGTGGTCCATGAGGACCACGGGAAAATGGTATTTGTTTTACCAGAAACAAATCCCCAATTAATCGCGTGTATTCCATTTTCTTTAAAAATGGGGAGGATGTCTTCAAAGGTGCTCCCATTTCCTCGCGCCAAGTATTCCGTACAGATCAGAGGTCGGTTGTATTTCTTTAGTTCCTCCACTTTTTCTTGGGTGATTTTAGGGCCGTCATAGGAATGAAACGAGATGATGTCAGAATTTTCAACCATATAGCGCTCTAGAGGTCTTAAGGCTTCAGGGCTTCCCCATAGGGTGTGATCGCCTTTCCAAAGGCCAATGGTAAGCGGTTGGGATGGATTTACCTCTCGAGCCCATCGAACTACTTTTTTTAACAAGGAAAAGGTGTAAGTGTATTTGTCCTTCAATTCAAGTTCCGCATAACCGGGTTGGTTGGCCACATTGTCGGGTTCGTTGTAAAGATCCCAAGCCACTACGCGTTTGTCTTGAGCAAAATGACGCAACACGCCTTTGATGTAGTTTTTTAATTCGCCGTGGCGAAGGGAATCTCCTAAAATAGCCGCTCCCGGTGCTTGTACCCAACCCGAATTGTGAACAAAGGGAGTGGGATCGGGCTGTTTTCCTAGCTTGGGTACAGGATGCCAAACATCGTCCAAAAGTACCAGTAGGGTTTTAATTTGATATTTTTCAGCCGTTTGGAGGTAGGACTCTAAGCGGTTAATAAACCCAATAGAGTCTTGATCCCACAATAGATTATGTAGGTAAACACGATGCAGTTTCATTCCCAATTGTGCAGACCAACCTAACTCTCGGTCTATGGTTTCTAGATCAAAGCTCTCTTCTTGAAAAAATTCCAACTGATTGATGGCTGTACTCGGATTGAAATTGGTTCCTGCCATCCAGCCTTGTTCTTGATGCCATTCCCACGCTTTTTCTTCAGACCATCGCTCACCTACAGCTGTTTTTAAGTTTTCTTGACATTGAATAAAAAGGAGGGAAAGGAGCGTTAAGACTATAAAATTAGGTTTCATCAAAGGAATTTTAGTGGTTTAATTAAGATAATGCTATGGAATCGCTGACCAAAACACGCTCCCAAAGGTGAGCAGCTTCTTGGATAAATAATTCGTGGGTTGGGTCTGTCTGATACGTGTTTTGAGCCTCTAAATCAGGGAAGCTCATGGTGTAGCAATAGGTAAATGAATTGTCGACCACATCCCTTTTCTCAGAAGCCGCGGGACTGCCTAAATGGTTGGCAATGGCTTGAGGATTGGTGTCTATGAGTTTTTTAATAGCAGTTTCAAATTGGCTGCGGTGCTCTTGATTGTCAGGCTCTTTTAGCCAAAAAAAGACAATGTGTAATAAAGGACC
>JALQVM010000118.1 GCA_023263685.1 Flavobacteriaceae bacterium
CTTTTAAAAACTTCCGTTGAATACAAATTATCGCCGTTACAAACGGTAAATTGAGTGTTTTGTGATTCTGGATAGTGTTCTAATGCCTGGGCTACAGCATCCGCAGTTCCCAATGGTTTTTCCCTGTTGGGTGGCAGGGTTTGAACGGCAAAACGGAAGGTGGCATCGACAAAAATCTGCTGTTGCTTCCAAGTATCTATTTGATGAATAAAGGCAGAGTTTTCTGGGCTGGTAATCAAATAAATATTGCGATACCCGGCTTCAAGCGCATTTTTTAGTAAATAATACAAAAGAGGACGCTGTTTGCTCCCCAACGGAATTAAACTTTTATGAACGGATTGCGCCTGTTTTTTGAGCGTATCTGTAAGGGTACTGTCTTGTAAAGAACGCTTCATGCGTGAAGAAGCCCCACCCGCCATTATCAATAAAGTGTTTGATTCATTCTTCATGCTTAACATAATTTTACTTCATAGGCAGCTTGCGCCCCAGCCTCTTGAAACGCTTGAATAACTGAATTTTTTGATCTATCATCGGTTAAGGCAACCATACATCCCCCTCCTCCGGAACCTATTATTTTTGCACCAAAGGCCCCGGCCTTTTTTGCCGCTTCCATTTGCGTAATCATGGACTCAGGGGTGTTTTGAATACATTGCTGCAAAATGGTTTGATGGGCATTCATCAATTCCCCCAAAAGCTCCAAATCCGGATCGGACTCGAGTAAGGCAACTTTGGCTTTTTGAGTAATGCTGTGGTTGAAAATGGCAGCATACCAATAGGGTTGGTAGATCGGAGAAATATGGGATAAATACAATTGATAGTCCGCTTCCGTAGCCTGTTGAATGTCAAAATCTGCCTGTTGTTGTGTGACCTCTTCAATCGCGTTTTGCGCATAATTTCGTGCATTCTGAAGCACGGTCAGCGTTTGTTTTGCAATTCCAGATTCCGCAAGAATTAAAGTTCCCATTTTTGGAGTTAAGGCCGTGGTTTCTCCTTTTAAAGTGTCTATATAAATCATGCCCCCTTGTGCGATGGTATATTGATCCATCAATCCCCCCGGTTGATTGAAAAAAACAACTTCTGCCTGATAGGCCCATGCGCCAATTTGAGCATCCGTAACCTCCCAACTGGCTTCTTGTGCTTGAATTAAAAACCGCAACCAAGCAACGACCAAAGCAGAAGAACTTGAAACTCCAGCATTGACGGGTATGGTACCCGAAATTTCGATGTCATACCCCTGAGAAAATAACGCCCCCTCTTGCGTAAGCACAGCCATACTTGAACGGTAGTAATCTTCAGCTTCAATTGAGTTAAAGCTTTTTTTTAGGTCTATGGTAATTTCTTTATCTAAATCAAGCAGTTGTATACAATAAGTAGCTTTTCCATTAGAGGTAGCTTTTATCTTGATGTAGCGGTTTATCGTACCTGCAATAACGGGAAGCCCTAAATAATCTTGATGGTCTCCAAAAAAGCAAATCCGTGCTGGAGCCTGAACAGTAATCGTTGTTGTCTTAATGATTCTATTGAATTAAGAGATTATTTTTAAGGGTTGGGTGTTTGCCCACTGCTTACGTGTAAAGTCTGGAAATTGTTGTGGCATGCCTCCCTGGGCTACCGAAGCTTCACTGAGCGGAGAAACGGCGCTCCACAAACAGCCTTCATAGACATTTTGGTCAAGCGGTTCACCCGTTCTAAGACACTCAACAATTCGATAAAGCATCATGAAGTCCATTCCTCCATGGCCTCCCATTTTTTTAGCTAAAGCCCCCAGGCGTTTGTACATCGGATGCTCGTGTTCTTCGTATATTTTTTCCAATTGCGCTCCTTCTGCCCAGCGGTGATGATTTTCTGTGGCACCTTCCACTCCACCTTCTAAAGCAATCCGCGTGGGAAAGCCTGCCAAAGTTCCTTTTGTTCCTTGAACCAAATTCAATCGTGAGTAGGGCCTTGGGCTTGTTTCATCCCATTGAATCAGTATCGTTCTCCCCAAGGCGGTTTTTACAATGGAGGTATTTAAATCCCCTCCTTTGTAGTCCAATTGGTTCCATTTGTGCTCTGGAGAATAATTTTTTTGAGCATACAATGCCCTTCCTTTTGCCGGTGAGGAAAAAGAAACTAAGGTTGAAAACTGATCTTCACCGCGCCCGAGGTTCATGTACTGGGCTACGGGACCCAATCCATGCGTAGGATACAAATTGCCGTTGCGATTGGCATAGTGTGGAGTACGCCACGAGCCTGTTCCTCGTTCCTGTTCTTCCATCTGAAAACGCAGTTCGTGAATGTAGGCTGCTTCTGCATGAAGAATTTCTCCAATCACCCCTTTTCTACATAAGTTTAAATAGAGCAACTCCTCTCGCCCATAATTTACATTTTCCATCATCATGCAATGCTTCTGCGTGCGCTCGGAAGTGTCTACGAGGTCCCACATCTCTTGTAAGGTTAAGGCTATAGGTACCTCAACAAAGGCATGAGCCCCTTGCTTCATGGCCTCTATGGCCATAGGAGCGTGATTTTTCCAATTGGTTGCAATAAAGACTGCGTCTGGCTTGATGCTCTTGAGCATTTCCTTCCACTGGTTTTCTGCTCCAAAAAAACGTTGAATGTTTTGATGACGACCCTCTCCGACCGATTCGCAATTTTTTACTGCGCGATCGACCAGATCTTCATAAAGGTCTGCAATCGCTACAATTTCTGTCCCGTCTATTGCCGCCAACTGTTTGATGTGACCGCTTCCTCTGGCCCCAACCCCAATGATGGCTATACGAACTTTATCGAGTTTTGGACCTTTAAAATCTCCCATATACGGTCCTCCTGATGGGGTTGCCTCTTTTTCTTGTGAACAGGCAATAGAACTTGCCAAATACAGTGAAGCTGTTGACAGGGAGGTTTTCTTTAAAAAATTTCTTCTATTGATGGATTTCATAAGTCGCTTTTAACCGTTATACTAGAACTCTAGATGATAGATTGTGTTTTGATTTTTAAAGTTATAAAATCTTGGAGTAACACCACGATCCTAAATAAAAAGTTGCTCGAATCTGTCATAAAATTTTTATATTTAAATAAATTAAAAAAATTATGGGAGTAGGTGGAACCGTCCTGGGAAGTCTTGCTGTTTGTTTGATTATTGCATTGATCATCGAACTCAAGGAACGACACATGAACTAAAATGGGGTATTTTCTTAGAAATATACTGGTTTACGGGGCCATAGCATTGGTTGTTTGGATGCTTTATGCCGGAATTAAAGGAATGAAAAACAAAAAATAAGCTCGTGAAGACCCGCTTTCCAAAATACCAAAAACTGCTTATGGCATTGGGGCTGCTTAAGAAAGTTGGACTCCTACTTTGGTTCTTCTATTTTTCGTAAACCTTATTTTTTTCAAAAAAAAAGCGCCCTAAGGCGCTTTGATAGAAGTTAGTATGTGGTGTCGCTTACTTTTCTACACGACTCCCTTCCACATCAAACATCCCCATCAAGCTTCCGGAAATCTCGTCGCCCTCTATGGTAAGTTCAAAATAGATATCGTATCCTGCCACATAGGCTTCAATAGTAAAAACTCCGTCCTCCACTGAGGTTCCGTTGATCTCAAATTCAAACCCTCCCCCTTCTTCTTGAGGAGTTATTGCTGATGCATAGGTGTTTCCTTCTTTGGTGATGTCTAGATAAAGTGGAAGGTCTCCTACATTATCCACTTCAAAGACAGTCATTTGATAGGTGCCTACATAGGGGTCTTTCGTTAGGTTTTTATTTACTCCACAGGAAGCAATAAATAGTACTAAAAGGAGAAGAGATATTTTTTTCATGATGGGTAAAATTAGATTGTAATAAAATTGCGATTATTCTGTACTCTGGGCAGTGGCTTCTACTACTCGATCCCAAATGGTAACGGCGCCACTGGTTTGGTCCTTCCACGTCATTCGATTGTCCCCATTGGAAAAACTAATCAGGTAATTGATGACATTGGTCCCCTGCACGTATTTATAAAATCCAGTTTCAGGATCTATAGACCAGGTGTAGACTGAAATCGAGGGGCTTAAACAGCCTCTGGAAAATTTGTCTATCATAACGTATTTCGTACTGACGATCTGTTCTGTGACGGTCGCCGTAAATTCCATACAAGTGTATTCGGGAATAAGATCAACTAGATCGGCTTTAATAGTTTCCCAAACGGTTACCGCTCCACTTCCGTCGGAAATAGAATAGACTTGCCATTCTCCAATACTTTTGTCGGGTAAAGGCTCTTCTTTAGTGCATCCAAAAATTGTAATTAAACCCACCAAGGCTAAAATGGGAGTGAAGTTTTTAAATAGAGTCATGCTTTAAAATTATCCTTAAAACTACTAAAATATTTCTTTTAAACTTCATGTGATGGGGTTATTCATCCCTATTTTTCCAGAGATATTGCCGAGTTTTGGCGTCGTTGGCACATTTCCTTGTCGTCTTGGTTTCGCGATTATTTGTATATTCCGTTAGGCGGAAGTCAAGGTGGTATGTGGATGAAAGTGAGAAACACATTCGTTATCTTCTTGGTAAGTGGGTTTTGGCATGGAGCTAATTGGACATTTATTTTTTGGGGATTATTAAATGCAATTTACTTCTTGCCTTTGTTATTACAACATAAGAATCGTTCTAATATGGGCGATATCCAAATGGGTTGGGATTTCAATAGTGTAAAAACCATTTTAAATATTTTGGGAACTTTTGTGTTAACTACTATCGCTTGGATTTTCTTCAGAGCCAA
>JALQVM010000119.1 GCA_023263685.1 Flavobacteriaceae bacterium
ACCCATCCTTCCCTTCAAATTTTAGGGCTGGCGTTTTTATTGCTGATTGGGTTTATGCTGATTACGGAAGCGGCACATTTATCTCATACAACCATTTTCGGCTCTAGCATAGGATCAATCCCAAAAGGGTATTTGTATTTCGCCATTGCATTTTCCTTGGGAGTGGAAATGATCAATATGCGTTTTCGTAAAAAAAACAGTTAAAAATCTAAACTAAATTGACTGGTATCGTTGTCTGAGGACTTTGTTTCTTCCGCTTCAACTTCGATTTCGTTAACGTTTATTTCCTCTGGAGGCTCATAAGGCAAGGCTTCTTTGAGAGTAATGCTTTTTATTTTTTTATCCGACAATTGATTTCCTAACGCTTTAAACCCTTTGACAGCAATAAAGTCTTCTGCATTGACCTCCATATCGTTTGGCTGGGCTTTTCCTCGGGGTTTTTCAAAGGTAATCGTCAGCACCGGACGTGCCTCAAAACTGGTAAACACATGGCTCCCCCCTTCTTTGATGTAGGAATCTTCTTTATCTTCACTTTCAATACAAAAACGCTTAAGAAAATAACGCTCTTTTTCTGGATCGAAATGTACCGCCGTGATCGGTTTTTCAGGGATCCATTTTTCAATATGAGTAACAGTATCGTCAAAATGCAAACTCAATTCAGGGGTTACAACCCGAACCGTTCCTTCTTGGGTGGCAATAAGCAACTTGTCCTCTCCCCTAAAAGCACCTAACAACTCCCCTCTTTCCTCTAAATTCAACCGGCGAATGGTGGTGTCAAACCATATTTTTCGGGGTTTCAACGTAGACACTCCTTTTTCTTTTAATTCAACCTTTTTGACACTGTACTTGGTAACGGTGTTTCCTCTAACAGAACGCCCTTTGATTTGCAAATCTGCAAAATCCAAATCCCATTTTAATTTTTTGATACTGCCGGTACTCCTCAAGCTTATGGTTACCAGTTCGGCTTCTCCGTTGGGATTGGCTGAAAAATAAAGCACCTCAGACTGGGCCTTCCCTTGAGTTAAATCGTAGATTTTATCCCGAGTAATGCCGGTAACTGCGAATCGTTTGATAAATGTTGTCCCATTTTTACCGTCACGGTAAATCATGTTGTAAATGGTCCTGTTGTCTTTTTTCTTAAATACGGAGGCATGGAGGATGTTTTTTCCAACAAAAACCTTACTGTCTACTTTGACGACTTGCATTTTACCGTCTTGGGTAAATACGATTATATCATCTATATCAGAACATTCACAAACAAATTCATCTTTTCGCAATGAGGTTCCCATAAATCCTTCGGTTCGATTGATGTACAGTTTTTGATTTCGAACGACTACTTTTTTCGCGTCAACCTCATCGAAAATGCGAATTTCAGACTTTCGTTCTTTTCCTTGACCATAAGTCTTTTTCAAATGAATAAAATAGCGTATGGCAAAATCGATCAGGTGATTTAAATTGTTTTTGACCTCCGCAATATCCCCTTCCAACGCCTCAATTTTTTGTTGGGCCTTGTCTAAATCAAATTTTGAGATTCGTTTGATTCGAATTTCAGTCAAACGGACAATATCTTCTTCGACCACATGGCGCTTTAAGTGTGCGATGTGAGGTTTTAAGCCTTTGTCAATCGCCGCAATGACCTCTTCCCAGGTTTCAGCATCTTCTATATCTCGATAGATTTTATTCTCGATAAAAATTCGCTCTAATGAAGCGTAATGCCATTGATTTTCAAGCTCTTGTAGTTGAACTTCAAGCTCCAGCTTTAAGATCTGAACCGTGTGATCTGTGGAGATTTTCAACATTTCAGTTACCCCCATAAAATGAGGCTTATTGTCTATGATTAAACACCCCAAGGGTGAGACGGAAGTTTCACAGGCGGTAAATGCATAGAGCGCGTCTATGGTTTTATCTGGAGAGATATCATTGGGCAGATGAACTAAAATTTCCACATCAGAAGAGGTGTTGTCTTCTATCTTTTTGATTTTAATTTTACCCTTGTCGTTTGCTTTTAAAATACTATCGATCAGACTGGAAGTATTGGTGCTGAACGGAATCTCGTTAATTACCAACGTATTTTTATCCTGCTGGGTAATTTTAGCGCGCACTCTTACCTTACCTCCTCGTAATCCGTCGTTATAGCTTTGAACGTCAATAATCCCTCCGGTTTGGAAATCCGGATACAAAGAGAACTTTTTTCCTTTTAAATGAGCAATACTTGCCTCAAGCAACTCGTTAAAATTATGGGGTAGGATTTTGGTGGAAAGTCCTACAGCAATCCCTTCCGCTCCTTGAGCCAAAAGGAGTGGGAATTTGATGGGTAAGTGTATCGGCTCTTTTTTTCGCCCATCGTACGACAATTGCCATTGGGTAACTTTGGGGCTAAACACAACCTCCAAAGCAAATTTTGAAAGTCGTGCTTCAATGTATCGAGATGCGGCTGCACTGTCGCCCGTGAGGATGTTTCCCCAGTTCCCTTGCATATCGATAAGCAATTCTTTCTGACCAATTTGCACCATCGCATCCCCAATACTTGCATCCCCATGAGGATGGTATTGCATGGTATGCCCCACTATATTTGCTACTTTATTATAGCGACCATCGTCCAAATCCTTCATGGAGTGAAGAATTCTGCGCTGTACCGGTTTTAAGCCGTCTTCAATAGCAGGAACGGCACGTTCCAAGATTACATAAGAAGCGTAATCCAAAAACCAATCTTTGTACATGCCCGTGACCTTGACTAAGGTGTCATTGTCAAAAGACTCCGGTAAATCCGCTTGATTGGTCTCGTCCATAGACAGCTAAAATAGTATTTCAGACTCAAATTTACTTGGGAATGAGAAGGAAGAAATTAACAAAGTTTCGTTGAAAATTAATCTGAGAAAAATCAACTCGATTCTTCTACCAAATCCAATTCAACTTTTAGGTTATCGATGATAAAATTTTGTCGGTCTTGGGTATTTTTACCCATATAGAATTCCAGCAACTGATCTATGGTAGTTGCCTTATCCAGCATGACAGGATCCAGCCGAATGTCTTCTCCAATAAAGTGTTTAAACTCGTCGGGTGATATCTCGCCCAAACCTTTAAATCGAGTAATTTCGGGCTTACCGTTGAGTTTTTCAATTGCCTCCCTTCGCTCTTGTTCGCTATAGCAATAAAACGTTTGTTTTTTATCCCTTACCCGAAAAAGAGGGGTTTGTAAAATATACAAATGCCCTTCTTTGATCAGTTCTGGAAAAAATTGCAAGAAAAAAGTAATCAGCAGCAGTCGAATGTGCATGCCGTCAACATCCGCGTCCGTAGCGATCACAATATTGTTATAGCGCAAATCCTCCAAACTGTCTTCTATATTGAGCGCTGCTTGAAGCAGGTTAAACTCTTCGTTTTCGTAAACAATTTTCTTGGACATGCCGTAACTATTCAACGGTTTTCCTCGCAAACTAAAAACGGCTTGGGTGTTGACGTCTCGAGATTTGGTGATGGATCCGCTTGCGGAATCCCCTTCGGTAATAAACAAGGTAGATTCCAATCGGCGGTCTTTTTTTAAATCGGGCAAATGAACTCTACAGTCTCGTAGTTTTTTATTGTGCAAACTTGCCTTTTTTGCTCGTTCTCTAGCCAGTTTTCGTATCCCTGAAAGCTCTTTTCGCTCTTTCTCCGCTTGGATGATTTTCCTTTGAATGCTTTCTGCTATGGCTGGATTTTTATGTAAATAATTATCCAATTGGGTACTGAGAAATTCAACGATATAACTCCGTACGGAGGGCATGCCTTCACCCATTTCCGTGGAACCCAGTTTGGTTTTGGTCTGAGACTCAAAAACAGGCTCCATAACCTTGATGCTGATCGCAGAAATTACAGACTTGCGAATGTCGGAGGCCTCGTAATTTTTACCAAAATGATCTCGTATGGTCTTTACCAGCCCCTCTCTGAAGGCAGACTGATGCGTTCCTCCTTGGGTGGTGTGTTGGCCGTTTACAAAAGAATGGTATTCTTCGCTATACTGGGTTTTGCTGTGGGTGAGCGCAACCTCTATATCCTCTCCTTTGATGTGGATGATGGGATACAGCAAATCGGCTTCGTTCGTGTAATCCGTTAAAAGGTCTTTTAAACCATTTTCGGAATAAAATTTTTCACCGTTTAGTTCTATGGTCAAACCCGGATTGAGGTACACATAATTTTTTATCATGCGTTCCACATATTCCAAACGGTATTTGTAGTTTTTAAATATGCTCGTATCGGGGGTAAATTCCACCTTGGTCCCTCTTCTGCGTGAACTTTCTTCTACAGGACTGTCTTCTTTTAAATCACCATATGCAAAAGAAGCTGATTTGCTTTGTTTGTCCCGGTTGGACACTACGGTAAAGCTTGAAGACAAGGCGTTTACCGCCTTGGTTCCTACTCCATTTAAACCAACCGACTTCTTAAAGGCTCTGGAATCGTATTTTCCCCCCGTATTCATTTTAGACACGACATCTACTACCTTTCCTAAGGGGATTCCTCTTCCGTAGTCTCTGACTTTGACCAGGTTTTCTTTAATGCTGATTTCGATTGTTTTTCCAGCCCCCATGACAAACTCGTCTATACAGTTGTCTAGCACCTCTTTAAGCAAAATGT
>JALQVM010000011.1 GCA_023263685.1 Flavobacteriaceae bacterium
ATACCCTCAAAAGAATTTCCGATTGCCGCCATAGTTTTATCCATATTTTCATCATCCTCGATCCAAATATTAAAAGCGTAAATATAGATCAAATAAGAAGTACCCAAATTAATTGGCGATTTTAAAAAACTACTAAAATACTTATGTATATATTTATTTAGAGTGATCAAAAGCTTTGGATTTTTTTGAGACTCTAAATAAATTCTTATGACAATTTTTTTGAAGTCTGATAAAACGTCAAGTCTATTTACTATACCCTCGAAAATTCTATCTTGTGAATTGAGCTTTGAGGAGGGAACCTCAATTTGATTTTCTAGATATTTCTCAAAATCTTCTAAGAAACTCTCAAAATTTTCATAATTAGAATTAAAAGTTTTTAACTTTTTAGGAAAATTTCCTAGATGAGCAAAATTATTAAGATCTTTTAAGTTGGATTTATTTAGGGCCTTGTTTTTCAATGCTAATTTCCTTAGCACGTTTATAAGCCCTATGGAGAGTAGTGTACATAATTTTTTTTAAATTTTGAGATTTAAGAAAATGAACACCAGCTTGAGTAGTGCCTTTTTTGCTAGCAATAGATTGAACAAATTTCTCTAACTTTTGGGAACTACTACCATACAATATGAATCACAGCGAGAAAACTACCACTTAGGGCGTTTAAACAGAAAGGAAATACAGATCCAGAGGCATATTGATTATTTGGTTACTAAACACGAACTAGAAAATAAGCCCGACAGCGTATGGCAAAGTTTCAACTCTGATTTTGAGAAAATAAATGAAATTCACAACGTGCAATACTCGCTGTTTGCTACAGATGGTCATCCCTTGTTTATTTATCATTCTCCGCTCGAAGTGATCGCCAATGACTACATCCTTGATCCCATACTTTTAAACAAAATATTTTCAAGTGAAAATGGACGTTATTTGGAGCATTATACATCAGATATTGACAAATTTCACGCCTCTTACCGTCTTTTAAAAGACCGTTTTCAGCGGCCCTATGCCATATTGTTTTTTCCCTATTTTGAAGACGTTTCTTTTTCTGAAAATGAATTGAATACGTTTTTAGAGAACCTTTATCAGATTTATATTTTACTGCTCGGAGGGGTAATTTTTATCGCTTATTTCTTGTCAAAATTTGTCACCCGTTCATTAGAAACCATACGAGTAAAAATGGGAAAAATGGGACTGGAGAAAAAGAATGAAAAAATTTACTTAAAAAATGCAACGCGCGAAATAGACAGCTTGGTAAATTCCTATAACAAAATGGTGGACGATTTGGCTGAAAGTGCAGAAAAGTTGGTAAAAAGTGAACGAGAAAGCGCATGGCAAGAGATGGCCCGACAAGTTGCTCATGAAATCAAAAATCCCCTCACTCCCATGCGTCTCACCATTCAGAGTTTTGAACATACTTTCAATCCAGACGATCCAGACAGCAGTCAAAAACTCAAAGACTTTTCAAAATTATTGATTCAACAAATCGACACCATGAGCGAGGTAGCAGAGGCCTTTTCTGATTTTGCAGCACTGCCTAAACCTACGATGCGAGATTGTGATTTGGTTGAAGTAACTCAAATGGCGATTAATATTTTTCAACACGATTATATTGTATTTTCCTCTAATGAAGCCCATATTTTTCATAAAATGGACCGTACCCAATGGATACGAGTAATCACCAATCTGATTCAGAATGCGCTTCATTCCGTTTCCAAAAAGAAAACCCCTCAAATTGGGGTTCAAATTGTATCAGAGCCTACAGAAACTATAATTTCGATCACGGATAATGGAAGTGGGATTCCCGATAAATTAAAAAACAAGATTTTTGAACCAAAATTTACGACCAAAAGCGCGGGTATGGGGCTGGGGCTGGGGATAGTCAAAAACATCATTAAGTCCCACAACGGGAAAATTAGTTTTATTTCTACTCAGGATAAAGGAACTACTTTTTCTATAGTGCTTCCAAAAAAAATCGACTAGTTCGGTTGATTTTTTAATACTTCTTGGTGAATTTTTTGTTCTAATTTTTCGATAAACTCAACCGGATTTTTATGGTCTATCTCTAAGGGTCGATGAACCCTATGTTCGAGATGAACACCTAGCGGCATAGGAAAATAACGGTAGGCTCCAAATTTCCATGAATTTCGAACGCTTATGGGAACCACTAAGGCATCGGGTAAGGTCTTAAATAGGGAGAGCAATCCGGATTTTTGAAACTTTTTTGGAGTTCCGTTTTTACTCCGCGTTCCTTCGGGAAAAATTACCGCACTGTGATTTTTTTGATGTAGACGCTTACCAAAAGCCTCAATTTGCTTCAGAGCGAGCTTTGGTTTTTTTCGATCAATCAAGACAGAGCCTCCGTGGCGGAGGTTAAAAGAAACACTGGGAATTCCCTTTCCCAACTCCTTTTTACTGATGAATTTGGGATGAAATTTTCTCAAATACCAAATGATCGGGGGAATGTCGTAGGTGCTTTGATGATTGACCACAAAGAGGATCGGTCGGTGGGTGGGTAATTTCTCATCTAAAGTAAAGGTAATACGGGTACCTAATAGATTTAGGCATCTCAGTATAAAATAGTTCAGTAGATCAACCGAAAATTTATGTGCCTTGTAGCCAAAGCCATAAAAAGTAATCCATTGCAATCCATGAAACAGGACCAACACACTTCCAAAGCAGCAATAATACACTACGCTAAAAGGGTAGGCAAGTAATTTTTTCATGCCTTGAAACTGCTAAGGGTTTAGCAATGCTCTTGGTAGGCTGCTTTTAGGTTTTCTGCAATAAGATCTGCAGGGCGTCCTTCAATGTGATGACGCTCAACCATATGGACCAGTTCCCCGTCTTTGAACAAGGCTATACTGGGAGAAGATGGAGGAAAAGGAACCATCATATCTCGTGCGCTTTTTGTCGCTTCTGCATCAACCCCTGCAAAAACGGTAACCAAATGATCGGGGGTCTTTTCATTTTGAAGTGAATAAAAAACTCCGGGGCGTGCATTGGCAGCCGCACAGCCGCATACAGAATTGACTACAACTAAAGTGGTGCCGGGCTTGTTTAGGGCATTGGAAACATCTTCTGAGGAATGGAGTTCTGCAAAACCAATATTGGTCAGTTCTTCTCGCATGGGTTTGACTAATTCGGCTGGGTACATTTTCAATATTTTTTTCAAATATACTAAAGTAATAGCATCTCGATAGGTTTTGACAGCCCGTTTTTATTTTTCAAATTTGCAACTGTTTAGGACAGTAGTTATGATCAAATGGATTGCTGCTTTTTTGGGTTACTCGTTCTTCCGATTTCCGGGAGCCTTGCTCGGTTTTATCCTGGGAGGCGTAGTAGAGCGCTTCTTTAATTCTTCAGGGTCTTGGTCTCAGGTGGGTACTCAAGGGGCTACCCCCGCCGTTTTTCAGCTTAATCTTTTGGCTTTAGCCGCAACTGTAATTAAGGCAGATGGGACAGTTAAACAACAGGAGCTTCAATTTGTTCGCAATTTTTTTATAAGCAATTATGGTCAGCAAAATGCCAATTCAATTTTTGAAAAATTTAATGAGGAGGTTAAAAAAGAAAAGCAAAACATAATTGAATTAACACAAATCTTTACCCAGCGAGCATCCTATGAAACCCGACTACAGATTTTACATTTTCTCTTTGGGGTGGCCAATGCAGATGGATCAATTTCACCAACTGAATTAAGTAAAGTAGAGCAAATAGCAGCTGCCCTAGGAATACGCCCCTCGGATAGGGATAGTATTAAGGCCATGTTTATCAAGGCGAGCGGGAGTGCGTTTAAAATTCTAGAAATCGATGCTACTGCAACAGATGAGGAAGTCAAAAAAGCCTATCGAACGATGGCAAAAAAATACCATCCGGACAAGTTGCAATCCAAAGATCCAGCTCTGGTAAAGGGAGCCCAAGAAAAATTTCAAAAGGTCCAAGAGGCTTATGAAACCATACAAAAAGAAAGAGGCTTGTAATGGAAACGCTTTGGTTTTATATTGACTTGGGCTTTTGGCACGTAATGGATTGGGCGGGTTTGGACCATCTTTATTTTATCCTAACCCTCGCGGTTCCTTTTGAAGCCAAACAAAGCAAGAAATTGATCTGGTGGGTAACCCTATTCACGCTTGGGCATACCCTTTCTCTGGTAGGAAATTTTTATGCCGCCCTCGCTTTTTCTTCTTATTGGATTGAGTTGCTTATTCCTATTACCATTGCCTTAAGTGCCTCTTCCTTATTGTTTTACAATTATCCTTTTTTTAAGAATAAAAATTCGATTTTCTTTCCAGTATTAACGGTTCTTTTTGGTATCATACACGGCTTGGGTTTTGGACGGTATTTTAGTATGCTGATCCCAGAAGAGGCTGTTGGTCTTTCTCTTTTTTCATTTGCTGTGGGAGTAGAACTCGCTCAAATCTGTATTGTATTTGGGGTGCTGATTTTAAATTATTTGGTCCTTACAGCATTAAAAAAATCGAAGCAAAAATGGGAATTTTTAGTGGGAGCTATGGTGCTTTCCCAGGCTTTGGTTATGATATTTGAAAGAATTTAAATGAGGAGTTAGCTCCACAAATACTATCTTCGTCACTATGGCAAAAAGCAAACAAAATAAATACGACAAAGCCTACCTTCAAATGGCACAGATTTGGGGACAGTTGTCGTATTGTGAGCGTAAAAAGGTAGGGGCACTCATAGTAAAAGACCGCATGATCATCTCCGATGGGTATAATGGTACGCCCTCTGGCTTTGAAAATGTATGCGAAGATGAAGCACATTATACCAAATGGTATGTACTTCATGCTGAAGCAAATGCGATTTTAAAAGTGGCTTCATCCACTCAGTCTTGCAAAGGAGCTACGCTATACATCACCTTGTCTCCTTGTCAAGAATGCAGTAAATTAATACACCAATCTGGGATCGTGCGTGTAGTCTATTCAAAAGCCTATAAAGACACAAGTGGATTGGATTTTTTAGAAAAAGCAGGGGTTGAATTAAAACAGGTCCCTCTACAGTAGAAGTTAAAATGAAACGAAATACGCTTTTTTTATTTTTGATTGTAGTGCTTTCTGGAGCAATAGGATTTCTTTTTGGTTCCAGGCAATTGCCACAAAATAGCCCGCTAGGTTTTGCACATCCGAGTATTCAAAAGCTGAATCAATTGATGACGTACCTGTCTGAAGATTATGTAGACAAAATCAATACAGACAGTTTGGTCAGTACCGTCATTGAAGACATAGTCGATGAATTAGATCCCCATTCCGTTTACATACCTGCCCAACAGCGTCAGGCATTGTCAGAAAGTATGCAGGGAAACTTTGAGGGCATTGGGGTTCAGTTTTTTATGCAAAATGACACCATCGCTGTGGTGCGTGTACTGGAAGGGGGTCCAAGTGAAAAAGCAGGACTCAAATCAGGGGACCGTATTCTAATGGCCGATCGAGATACCCTCCATGCAAAGGGAAAGTCCAACCAAGAAATCATCAACCGATTGAAAGGTCCTTCTGGTGATCCGGTTCAATTGACTGTTTACAGAAAGAAAACGGATTCCATATACACCGTTGAATTAGAGCGGGGTCCCGTGCCATTGCCTAGTGTGTCCTCTTCCTATATGTTAAAAGAGGGCGTTGGGTACCTCAAAATCAATCGATTTTCACAAACGACCTACCCGGAATTTCAAACCGCGTTTCAAAAACTTTTGGATCAGGAAATGGAAGCCTTTATTTTAGATTTAAGAGGAAATCCAGGCGGGTATTTGCTGCCAGCAAAACAAATTTTAGATGATTTTTTATCCTCAGGCACTCCTATTGTAATCGTGGAGGGCAATAACGGAAAACGCGAAAGAACAGTAGCTTCTTCTAACGGGATGTATGAGCAGGGAGCGCTCTATGTGTTGGTTGATGAAGATTCGGCCTCGGCAAGTGAGGTCATAGCAGGAGCCATTCAAGACAACGATAGAGGATGGATACTGGGCAGGCGAACCTTTGGCAAAGGACTTGTACAGCAACAAATGCCTTTAGGGCAAGGAGATCAAATTCGGCTGACCACTGCACGCTATTACACCCCTACAGGGAGGTCGATCCAGCGGCCCTACGACAGTACAAGTAGGGACGATTACTATGCGGAAGTACAACAACGTTTCAAGTCGGGAGAAATGAAAGACCCCGCCAACATCCCGACCATCGATTCCTTGGAATACATCACACCCAAGGGAAGAAAGGTATACGGTGGAGGAGGTATTACGCCCGACATTTACATTTCAAATGACGATACTCCTGAAGAAATTTGGAATGCCTACATCATGCAATCAAATCTTGTTGATCGATTTGTTTTTTTAGAGTTAGATAAAAATCCTTCCAAATACAACTTTGATAATAGGGCACAATTTTACAATGAGGAATTGCCTTTTAAAGAGGATTTTATCGCGGCTTTTATAGCTTATTGTAAAGAACGAAACTACCCGATCCAGGTTGAAAACGAAGAAAGTTTGTTGAACTCAATCAAAGCATTTATTGCCATCCAGCTTTTTGGCGAAAATCTGTATACCCGAATCGTCAATCAAGGAGATCCCTTCCTTTTAAAAGCATTAAGCGAAATAGAAAAAGAGTAACTTACTTTTTAATTTTTTCCGCTACTTTTTTAGAGAGTCTTAAAATAAGAATCAATAAAAAGGCAGTTGCAGAGGCCATGGCGCCTATAAGTGCAATACTGCTTTTTCCTTCTAGTGGAGCAGCCCAATCCATCTGAGTGAGATTGAAAATACACAATATAAGGGCAAGAATCATAAAAATAGGAAGGGCAACTTTCATGCGATAAAAATAATGATTTATATCAGTTGGCCTATGTTGGAAGTAAAAAGTTTTACCGCTATGGCTAGTAGGACTATTCCAAAAACTTTGCGAATAATATTAATTCCTGACACCCCTAAAAAACGTTCAATATGCTTGGATGATTTTAATACGATATAAACAAATACGATGTTGATTAAAATGGCTAAAATGATATTGAGTACATGATATTCTGCGCGAAGGGAAAGTAAGGAGGTCATGGTGCCTGCTCCAGCGATCATTGGAAAGGCCAAGGGAACTATGGAGGCGGTTTCCGGTATATCGTCTTTGTATAGTGTTATACCCAAAATCATTTCAAGGGCTAAAAACAGTATTACAAAAGAACCGGCCACAGCAAACGAATTGATGTCGATTCCTATGAGGTTCAAAATCTCTTCCCCTAAAAACAAAAACCCAATCATGATAACAGCAGCAACTAGGGATGCCTTTTCAGATTGTATGTGTCCCACTTTTAATCTTAAATTGATGATTAAGGGAATGCTTCCTACGATATCAATCACGGCAAACAATACGAGGCTTGCGGTTACTAATTCTTTAAAATCAAACACGGTTCTTTTATTTTTTTGCAAATGTAATTTCATTCTCATTACAGAACAGTGAATTATCCTTATTTTTAAAAAAAATTGCAACATGCTTTCTATTGAAAATACCCTAATCTCCGATGAGCTCATTTCAGAAGACTTTGTATGCAATATTTCAAAATGTAAAGGGGAATGCTGTGTTGCAGGAGAAGCGGGAGCACCTTTAGAAGCTGAAGAAACCACCTACCTTCAAAAAAACTACAGCAAAATCAAACCCTTTTTAAATGCCAATGGAATCAAGTCCATCGAGGAGCAAGGCGTTTATGTAAAAGGAGCAGACGGTGAATTTGAAACACCGCTTGTTGGAGGAGAAGAATGTGTTTATACTGTTTTTTCGGACTCTGGAGTGGCTGAGTGCGGAATAGAAAATGCGTACAAACAAGGAGTGATCGAATTTCAAAAGCCGATCTCTTGTCATCTGTATCCGGTAAGAATTCGATCTTATGAGAACATGGTAGCCGTAAATTATCACAGCTGGTCTATTTGTTCCGATGCCTGTAGTTTTGGAAGTGCCTTAAAAATTCCTGTGTATCAATTTGTCAAAGCCGCATTAATCCGCAAATTTGGTCAAGAGTGGTTTGATGCACTAGAGGCCTATGCCCAAAACCCCTCGCATTGACGTCCTAGTATTTTCGGGGGTTGCAAGACTGTTTTGTAAGATAAAATATTGATAATCATACAGTTATATCAAATTAATTTTTTGCTCCTTATACACAAAAAAAGCCTGTTTTGTTAAAAACTAGCGTTCATTGTGGAAAAGTTCACCTTTCAAATTTGACATCATTTTAGAATCTTTGTAAGACAAATAATCAATCAATTTTAATCTAAAATAACACGATCAAGATGACAGCTGTAGAACCTATTCTCCAAGAAAATGAAAACCGATTCGTAATCTTCCCTATTCAACACCACGATATTTGGGAATGGTATAAAAAAATGGAGGCTAGTTTTTGGACAGCGGAAGAAATTGATTTGCATCAAGACCTTACAGATTGGAATACAAAGCTGAATGACGACGAGCGTTATTTCATCAAACACATTTTGGCTTTTTTTGCTGCATCTGATGGGATTGTAAACGAAAATCTTGCGGAAAATTTTGTAAATGAGGTGCAATACTCTGAAGCAAAATTTTTCTACGGCTTTCAGATCATGATGGAAAACATACACTCTGAAACCTATTCGTTATTGATTGATACGTATGTAAAAGACGACACCGAAAAGGACAAACTTTTTAAAGCCATTGAAGTTTTTCCTGCCATCAAGAAAAAAGCCGATTGGGCCTTGCGATGGATTGAGTCCGATTCGTTTGCAGAACGTTTAATTGCCTTTGCAGCAGTGGAGGGAATTTTCTTTTCAGGAGCTTTTTGTTCCATTTACTGGTTAAAGAAAAGAGGGCTTATGCCGGGACTAACTTTTTCCAATGAATTGATATCCAGAGATGAAGGAGTACATTGTGATTTTGCAGTTCACCTTCACAACAACCACCTGGTCAACAAAGTGCCACCGGCCCGTATCAAAGAAATTCTTTTAGATGCTCTCAACATCGAACGTGAATTTATTACCGAATCCTTGCCCATCAGCTTGATTGGAATGAATTCAAAATTGATGACGCAGTATTTAGAATTCGTAACCGATCGCCTGTTGGTTGAATTAGGTCTTGAAAAGGAATTTAATGTCACCAACCCCTTTGATTTTATGGACATGATCTCGCTCCAAGGAAAAACAAACTTCTTCGAAAAACGAGTGGGTGAATACCAAAAAGCAGGGGTGCTGAATAACGAAAATAAAGAGAGCAAAATCAGTTTTGATGCCGACTTTTAGTCAAAATCAGAACAAAACCATAATCCAAAAAAACCGAATTAGTAAAATTTTAAAGTCAAAAGTATGTTTGTAGTAAAAAGAGATGGCAGGAAAGAACCCATCATGTTCGATAAAATCACCGCTAGAATCCGTAAACTCAATTATGGACTGAATCCTTTGGTTGACCCAGTACGGGTTGCCATGCGGGTGATTGAAGGACTGTACGATGGAGTAACCACCTCTGAGTTGGATAACCTAGCTGCAGAGATTGCCGCTACCATGACTACAACACATCCCGATTACGCCAAGCTTGCGGCCCGGATTTCGGTATCCAACCTACACAAGAATACCAAAAAGTCCTTCTCTGAAACCATGACCGACCTCTATGAATACGTCAATCCGAGAACCGGCAAAAAAGCCCCTTTACTCTCTGATGAGGTCTATGCGATCATTCAAAAAAATGCAGACAAATTGGATTCCAGTATTATTTACAATCGTGATTTTGGGTATGACTTTTTTGGATTTAAAACTTTAGAACGTTCCTATCTTCTCAAGCTCAACGGCAATATAGTGGAACGTCCTCAGCACATGCTTATGCGGGTTTCCATAGGAATTCACCTAGACGATATTGAAGCCGCCTTAGAGACCTATGAGTTGATGTCCAAACGGTACTTTACCCATGCGACCCCCACTTTATTCAATTCAGGTACTCCTAAACCACAAATGTCTTCCTGCTTTCTTTTAACGATGAAAGATGACAGTATTGATGGTATTTACGACACCCTGAAGCAAACGGCAAAAATTTCACAATCTGCAGGCGGTATCGGACTTTCTATACACAACGTTAGAGCCACAGGATCTTATATTGCAGGGACTAACGGCACCTCAAACGGTATTGTCCCCATGTTACGTGTATTTAATGATACGGCGCGTTATGTGGATCAAGGGGGTGGAAAACGTAAGGGTTCCTTTGCTATTTATGTAGAGCCTTGGCATGCCGATATTTTTGACTTTTTAGAATTAAAAAAGAATCACGGAAAAGAAGAAATGCGTGCCCGTGATTTGTTCTATGCCATGTGGACTCCAGACCTGTTTATGAAGCGGGTTGAAGAAAATGCCGAATGGACCCTAATGTGTCCCAACGAATGTCCAAACCTATACAATGTACACGGGGAGGAGTTTGAAGCCTTATACACTCAATACGAAAAAGAAGGAAAGGGACGCAAAACGATTAAAGCGCGTGACCTTTGGGAAAAGATATTGGAATCTCAAATTGAGACCGGAACTCCTTATATGTTGTACAAGGATTCGGCCAACAGAAAGTCCAATCAAAAGAATTTGGGAACCATTCGTTCGTCTAACCTTTGTACAGAAATACTCGAATACACTTCCTCTGATGAGGTTGCGGTATGTAACTTAGCTTCTATTGCCTTACCCATGTTTATCAAGGACGGTGCTTTTGACCACCAAGCTCTGTTTGATGTTACCGTTCGAGTAACGAAAAACTTGAACCGGGTAATTGACCGCAACTTTTATCCCGTCAAAGAAGCAGAAAATTCGAATTTTAGACACCGTCCGGTTGGATTGGGTGTTCAGGGCTTGGCAGATGCCTTTATCATGCTGAGGCTCCCCTTTACTTCAGACGAAGCAAAACAATTGAATCAAGATATTTTTGAAACCTTATATTATGCAGCCGTTACTGCGTCTGCAGAGGAAGCAAAAATTGACGGACCTTACCAAACCTATAAAGGCTCGCCAATTTCCAATGGTGAATTTCAGCACAACCTATGGGGAATTAAAGATGAAGAACTCAGCGGACGCTGGGATTGGGCCAAGCTGCGTAAAACAGTAAAAAAACACGGCGTTCGAAACTCCCTTTTGGTAGCACCAATGCCTACAGCCAGTACCTCCCAGATCCTAGGAAATAACGAATGTTTTGAACCCTATACTTCAAACATCTACACCCGTAGAGTCCTTTCTGGAGAGTTTATTGTGGTGAATAAACACTTGTTAGAAGATTTGGTAGAACGAGGATTATGGAATGAAGACATGAAGCAAGAACTGATGCGCAACAACGGATCAGTCCAAAATATCGTAGGCATACCTGAAGACTTAAAAGAACTTTACCGTACCGTCTGGGAGATGAGTATGAAAGACATCATAGATATGTCCCGCCAGCGCGGCTACTTTATTGATCAGTCTCAATCCTTAAACCTCTTTATGGAAGGAGCTACTATGGCTAAATTAACGTCCATGCATTTTTACGGATGGAAATCGGGTCTTAAAACAGGAATGTATTACCTCAGAACAAAATCTGCAGTGGATGCAATCAAATTTACCTTAGACAATAAATCAAAAGCTGAAACGCCTAAGTCTGAAGCCGTAGCTCAAAGCAATACCGATGCCTCGGTGAGCGCTGCGGGGGCTGCTTCTGCTAGTGTACCAGTGGAGCCGCTAAGTCCACAAGAACTCAAACAGATGCTTGCTCAAGCAAAAAACAACGAGGACGACGATTGCTTGATGTGCGGCTCATAATTAAACTAAACCTTCTTATCAAAAGCCCATTTTAAGGGCTTTTTTTCATTAAATATGTTACTTATAATCAGTAACTTATGATCTAATGTTATCAAAATGTTACCAAAATGTTACGTTAGTATGTTTTTATTGTTAACTTTGTATTAAACATAAACCGTAGAACTTATGAGAACACTACAACAATTAAGAAATTTCAGCTTCATTCTTTTCTTTATGGTGATGCCACTTACAGCTCAAGAAAATGGACTTTCAAAAACCTACGTTCAAGAAGGAGATCAAATAAGGTATACGGAATATTTTAAAAACGGACAAATTGCACAAACGGGTTACTTTCTAAACGGTAAAAATCATGGACTTTGGACTAGTTACAATCAAGATGGTTCAAAAAAGTCAGAGGGCACATTTGAAAATGGTAAAAAAGTGGATGCTTGGTTTTTTTGGGACAAAACAATTTTAATTGAAGTAACCTTTAAGGATAACATGATAGAGCATGCAATACAGTGGGATAAGTCAGAAATATTAGCGTCTAAACTTCAGGAAGACTAAATAGTTACAACTTTTTTACTACCGCATAATATTCATATATAAGTTCGAACTTGTGTGTAATGAGTTCTTTGGTACGAATCAAAAAATTAAAATAAAGTGCGGTAGTTTTAGGACTGATTTCTTCTGTACGTGTTCGTTCTATTTGAGTATTTATTTTTTCATCTACCAATTCAAAAATCTTGTCTTTTTCAAGTAATACTTCTTGAAACTCTCTTATGTTAAGTTTTTGTTGAAAGGCTTCTCGAGACTCCTTAAAGGTATTTTTTAAATTATTTTCAATTTGCATCAGCTCCTTAATTTGAGCAAGTTTAAGTTTTCTGTGATTATTGTTAACGTGGTTGTAACTGATTTTTGAGAGATAGCTTAGGTCTTCTGAAATATCATGTAAATACTGTAATAATTTTATATAAAAATTACTGGCAGCAATTGAAGTTTCTTCAAGATTTCGAATAAAGTAAAAGAGTCCGTTTTCCAACCCTTCTATTTCATTGGCTAACTTTTTAGCTCTTTTTTTAGCTTTTTCTAGGTGTTTAATATCGTTTGTAGAGAGTCCACCAACTAAAAGTCTAAAGATATCAAAACTCTTACCCATCACAGCTTCAATATTAGTCCCAGTCTCTTCAATAACACCCTGAAAAGAATTGCTTTCAACCATCAGAGCTATTTCTTCTTCTCGAGTTGCTTTATTTTCTTTTTTGTTTTCTATGTAGTTTTTGCCTACGAGGATTAGTATTATGAAAATTATCACAGCAATCACTTGTACTCCCCCTATGTAGAGTAAATAAACGATAATTCCTCCTAGGGTAAATGCACTTATTGCAGTTAAAAACCATCCTCCTATGACGTTTAAAACACCTGCAACACGAAATACGGCACTGTCTGATCCCCACGCCCTGTCTGCAAGTGAAGTTCCCATGGCAACCATAAATGCCACATAGGTTGTAGACAATGGGAGTTTATATGAGGTTGCTAAAGCAATCAGTATAGCTGCAATAACTAAATTGATGCTTGCCCTTAGTTTATCAAAAGCTGGAGCTCCAATACCTTTGTTCGCTTGGACAACTGGGGTAAAGGTTTTGTCTAGAAAAACTATTTGGTCTTTTGTTAAAAAAGATTTGAATGTTTGATTTATTCCAATAAAAAATCGTACTAAGTAGCGTGATAGTGAATTGGGCTTAAATCGCTCTTGCGTTTCGAATTGATTGGATAAATCCAAAGAAGTTTTTACTACTTTTTTGGCTTTTGAAGAAAAAATAAGGGTCAAAATCATTACTATACCTGAAAGTAATAAGAACAAGGTTGGTGTAGCAACTTTTTCACTTAATACGCTCATACTAAACTCATTTGCCGCTAAACCTGAACTAAACCAAGCTTCATATGATTGGTAGGCAGCAATCGGAACTCCAATAAAATTGACTAAATCGTTACCTGCAAAGGCCAATGCAAGTGCAAATGTTCCAACTCCAATTATGATTTTAAAAATATCTCCTTTTAAAAAGCGGATGATGATAAAAGAAGTTAAATACCAAAAAACAAAACTTAACAAATTAACCAAAACAGCATTGTTTTCAATAAATCCATTGATGGTTAACCCTGATAGAAACTCAAATTTTTGTTCAGCGTATGAAGTACTTTTTATCCCTTTTATCAATATAAAATTAAAAATTGTAGCTAACGCAAGTCCTCCAAAAAGGGCATTAAGTGATGGAGATTTTTTGTCAAATTGATAGCTGTATACTAGTCTTGAAAACCATTGAGAAATTGCACCAATTGTAAATGCAATAAAAATAGAAAGTAGTATTCCCATCACAATTTGCGTTGCTTTTTCTGTATTGATATAATTCGATATTTCTACTAAGGTTCCTCCGCTATTAATAATTTTAACAGTTGCCATCACTACAGCGGCTCCGAGTAATTCAAAAACAATTGAAACTGTAGTTGAAGTAGGAAGTCCTAAGGTATTGAAAAAGTCCAGAAGTAAGATATCAGTCATCATTACAGCCATGAAGATGTAGATGATCTCATCAAAGAAAAAAGCACTAGGGTTGAAAATTCCTTTACGAGCAACCTCCATCATTCCACTAGAAGAAATGGCTCCAAATGCAATTCCAAGACTAGCCAAAATAATAATATTTCTCAAGGAGATGGCTTTTGAGCCGATCGCTGAGTTAAGAAAATTTACAGCATCGTTACTAACTCCTACAATTAGGTCTCCTATAGCTAAGATTCCTAATAAAATGATAATGTAGAGGTATATATTTTCCAAGAAAATTTTAAATATTAAAATCGAACAGCATAGTTAAGAGAAAAAGTACGACCAATATTTCTAAGACTAAAATATTCACTTTCCTTTTTAAACCCAATAAATTGACTTTCGCGTACGTCATTTAATATATTACTTATTTTTAAAGTAAGGGTTCTGTTTTTATTTAGTTGTTTTATAAGGTTAAAGTTAAGATTATTAAATGGCATTGTGAAAACATCAGGATAAAAACCGTCACCTACCACTTGCAATGTTTTTCCTTGAACATTATAAAATAATCCTCCTTGAATTCCCTTTTCTTGATTGTTGTATTCTAAACCAGCATTAATTAAATAGGGTGACTGTCCTTGAAGGGGTCTAGAATCTCCAAGTTGTTGACCTTCTCTAAGCCCAAGTCTTCTTAATTTAAGCTCATCTTCACTAAACTTTTCATCAGAAATTATGTAAGATCCATTAAAATTCAGATTCCAATTGGAAAGACTATAGACTAAACCTCCTAAATTTTTTCGAAGCTCTAATTCTAAGCCAAAAACATTTGCATTTTCTAGATTTAAAGGTTTATAGTTTGAGGTGGAGGCTGCTACAAAACCAATTTCAATGGGATCCGTAAGGCTCTTGTAAAATGCACTGATTGCAAATAGTTGAGCATTTTCGCCATAAGCTTCATATCGAATATCAAAATTATCAATATAAGTGGGTTTAATATTTATATTTCCAATGAAAAATAAATTGGATAATGGATCGTAAATTTCCGCAATAGAGGCTTCTTTAAAACTTGGTCTTGCTGTGGTTAGTGAATAGGCTAATCTTAGGTTTTTATTGTCTTTTAAACTGTAAATGAAATTTACAGAAGGGAAAATATTATTTTTATTTATAATATTTTCATTGGAATAGATTTGACCCAATTGGCTATTTTCACCTGTATAAAAAACTTGATAATTTTCAAAGCGTAATCCGATGATCGACTTTAGATTTTCTGAAAAGTTAAATTCATTAGACACATATCCAGCAAAATTTTGCTGTTTAGCATTGAAAATATTCGCATCTTGTCTTATAGTTGTCTGTGGATTGATATAAGTACCCTTGTTGTTGTTTGGGCCTATCAAATTAGTTGAGGCAAAAAGTTGATTTGGATCACCTCCATAATTATCCCAATCACCTTCTGAGGTAAAATTTGAACTAACGGAATACTGAGCAATAGAAAAGTCTCGTTCTTTTCTAGAACCAAACACACCAAATTTTAAAATAGCATCTGAATTGAATAGTTCAATTCTTTTTGTGACATCAACCTTTCCTACCAAATTGTTTTCATCCAGCGTACGCCAGATTCTTTTTGGTTCTGTGTTTTCTTGAAAGCTAAAAATACCTTCTTCATCTTGGAAGGTTGTATTTCTTACATCTTTATCGTGGACTTTCGCCAACGTTCCAGAAAGGGTCCATTCCAGTTTAAGATTTGATGACTCAAAATTATGAAAGCCAGAAAGCATCCCATTAGTAATACTTCTTTCGTTATACTCTAAATTAAATTTGTTAAAGTCAATAAAATCAGAAAAACGAGTAAGTTGTCTAAAACTTCCTGCCGTACTTTGTCCATTTTGAATATGAAGTCCATTAAATTTATATTTCGAAGTAATGGATTTATAGGTAAAACCAAAGAGGCCACTTGCAATAATATTTTGTCCCCCTATGGTTCCAGATTGTATTCGGTTTTCTTCAAAAGAGAGCTCGGCTTTATCTGGGCTAAAATTGTAAATATTATCTTGCGTATTTTCGTATACACTCTGTTGATTTTTATAGGATAAAGAACTTAAAAATCCAAAAGAATGACCGTTGTTAAAATTAAATTGATTGCCATAATTTATTCCAAACCCAAAGTTCAACCCACTGTTTGAAACTTGAGGTGCCATTTGTGGATTAAAATGATTACTTATTCTATTAATCAAAGCAAGTCCTTGTTCGGAGTTGTTGAGTCTAGGGTCAAAAGTATTTCCAAGAAAACTATTTGCGATCGTATTTTTTCTTGAACCGTCGTCAAAACCTAAAAAATCTGTACTCCCACCTGTGTAACTCAGAAAATTATCATTGAAATGCATGTCTGGGTTATACGCTGTATTTACAGCTATTGAAAACTCCTCTTTGTTCGGGAAATCTTTTGTAATTATATCAATTACACCTCCTGTAAAATCAGCTGGAAGGTCAGCTCGTGCAGATTTGATAACCAATACGTTTGACAGCATAGAAGTTGGAAAAAGATCCATTTGGATTGTATTGCGATCAGGATCTAAACCGGGTATGTCTACTCCGTTTAGGATTGATTTTGAATAGCGATCGCCCAAACCACGCACATAAACATATTTCCCACCTTGTACAGAAACTCCAGGAACACTTTTTACGGCTGCTGCTATGTCACTAGCTCCTATCTTTTTGAAAGCTTGGGCTGAAATTCCATCAAGTAAACTTGCTGATTTTCTTTGAATCTCGAGTACTGAAGCCTCTGTATTTCTACTAGCTTCTACAGTAACAATTACCTCTTCTAAACCTTCAGCTGCAGAACTCATTACTACATCTGTAATTGTATACTCATCACCACCAACCTCAATTTCAGTTATAATTTTTGTTTCATAACCTACAAAGGAAAATTGAACAGAATAAGTCCCCGAGGGAAGTTCAAAAGAGTATTTACCATCAAAGTCAGAGGTAATTCCGGCCCCAGTTTCTAAAACCAATATATTAGCAAAAGGCAATGGTTCATTAAAATCACCATCAATCACAGTTCCAGTTATTCCTATCTGACCAAAGGTTAAATATGATATCAAAAGGATAAATAGAGAAATACAGTTTGTCAAATTTTTCATAGTAAAACTAAAATTGCGCAAAAATAAATAACATCGAGTAGGGGATTCCCTAATCGATGTTATTAAAACATTAAGTAATATTACTTTTAGTTGTTGTTGGCGTAAAACGTCCAAGAAAATATAGAAGCATCTACTCCATTACCTTCTTGTTGGGAAGTAACAATTTCAGCAAATGTTGATGCATCTGATTCAAACGTACTTTCGTCTGATTTATCATCGAAAATTAAATCTAATGTTTCTACATCTGAACAAACTACACCATCCAAGTCAATAGGATGGAGAATATCGATGTTTTCAAAAGTTAAAGTACCTGCTGTGTAAGTAGCCGCATCAGCACTGGCATCAAGCTCAACATCTTTTCCTCCTGAAAAATCTTTAAATAAGATATTTAACACATCGCCAGTTGCTCCTTTTCTAAAGTCAGCCATTTCACCATCTACACCCTCTGCAGAACAGTTATTGGTAGCTCCTATAACTGTAGCATTTTTAAGAGTAAAACGTCCTGTTGCAGATCCTTCAGGACCATCGATTTCAAAACCGTGGTCAGAAGCAGAAGTTAATATAACCATGGCTCCATCAATTGTTCCAGCATAAGCTTGATCTATGTCAATTGCATCATCTCCTTGACCCCATACTAACAAGTTAGTAGCATTTACTGTACCTCCAAAAAATTCAATTCCATCATCTACATTTCCCAAAACCTCAATATGATTGATAGTAGTTCCTGAACCTACACCTCCTAAGGTTAGACCATTAATTTCATTTCCTTCTCCAATTTCAGCACCACCGTGTCGAATTGAAAGGTACTGCACAGAACCAGAATCATCAGTTGTATCTGTACCGCCATAAAGGCCATTAATGTCTGAAGTAGGAATACCTTCAATTTGGAGTTCAGTTACGTCACCAGAAAATGAACAGGGAGCGTTACCAAGAATCAACAATCCACCCCATAAACCTCTTGTGTCCACATTTAATGAAGGTCCATTTGATGGATAAGTTCCTCCGACTTCAATATTATCAGAAATAGAAGTCATTACAATTGGGGCATCAGCTGTTCCATCGGCAATCAATCTGCCGCCCCTGGCAATAATAAGTGTTGATGCGTCTGCACCTGTACCTGCAGCTGCTTTAATAATAGTTCCAGCAGGAATTGTAAGGGTAACTCCATCAACTACAGAAACTCTTCCTTTTAATAACCATATTTTTGAAGCGTCTAGTGTTTTATCGGAAGTAATATTGCCTTCTAATGTTGAATCTTCAAAGGGATCGACTTCAACCTCTACCTCAACTGTTTCTGTTTCAACAACTGTTTCAACAACTGTTTCGGTAATTGTGATATATTCAATAACAGGTTCATCTTCAGAACATGCAAGGAATACTGAAAAGGCAAATAAAATAGTAATTAGTTTGAAATTTTTCATTTTAGATATTTGTATTAGTATTGTGCAAATATATTTTGAGAAACAATTTCAAATTTTAGATTATTGTTAACTTAAACTGATTCAGTTTTAAAACAATATTAACTTTGACACAATCAACTTAACCTTTTGATAATATAAATTATATGAATTGGGAATCCTTATTGTCTTTAAAGCGCTTTGGCGACACGAACAAGCGACTGAGAGCGGAGCAAGACAATTTGCGGTTGGGTTTTGAGGTGGATTACGATCGGATCGTATTTTCAAATGCGTTTCGAAGTTTACAAGACAAAACCCAAGTCATCCCGTTTTCTAAAACAGACTTTGTACATACCCGCCTTACGCATAGCCTAGAAGTATCTGTAGTTGGAAGAAGCATCGGACGCCTGGCAGGAAAAGCGATTCTTGAAAAGCACCCTCACTTACAAACGGTGTTGGGCTATCAACCCAATGATTTTGGAGCCATTACAGCTGCAGCAGCCCTTGCCCACGATATAGGAAACCCTCCTTTTGGACACAGTGGGGAAAAGGCAATTGGGCATTTTTTTACCTCAGGCAGTGGACTTCAATACCAATCCGAACTCACGAAAACTGAATTTCAGGACCTCTGTGATTTTGAAGGGAATGCCAATGGATTAAAAATCTTAACAGATTCCTTGCCCGGCACGGAAGGTGGCCTCCGATTGAGTTATGCGACTCTAGGCGCTTTTGTAAAATATCCAAAGGCCAGTTTACCGATGAAGCCCACCTCCCATGTCGCGAATAAAAAATACGGCTACTTTCAAGCCCAAGCTCCTTTTTTTGATGAATTGGCAACAGAACTTGGGCTGAACAAGGCCCAAGGAAGTTACTTTAGACATCCTTTGGCTTATCTGGTAGAAGCTGCAGACGATATCTGCTATACCATTATTGATTTTGAAGACGGAATCAATTTAGGGTGGATTTCAGAAGACTATGCGCTGGAATATTTAATCAACTTAGTTCGCGACCGTATAGATTCTAAAAAATACGCTCAGTTGGCCTACAAACCCCAACGGCTTAGTTACCTCAGAGCTTTGGCGATCAATAGTTTGATTCAGGATGCTGTTCGCATATTTATAGAAAACGAGGCGGCTATTTTAGCAGGTACTTTTGATGTGGCTCTTTTGGATAAAAGTCACTACAAAGCTCAGATTGAAGATATCATCAGCTTAAGTGTCCGAAATATTTACCAGTCCAAAGAGGTGATACAGAAAGAAGTAATTGGTCACCGAGCCATCAGTATTTTACTGGAACAGTATTCGCAGGCTGCAGTTCAAAAATGGAAAGGAAACGCCCAAACCTTTGACAAACTAATTCTGTCCCTTGTGCCTGAGGGAACCCCTATTGTTGGAGAAACACTTTACGAAACACTTTTATATGTCAGCTGTTTTGTAGCTAGCCTATCGGACGGCAAGGCCCTTCGGATGGCTCAAGATATGGGCAATTAATTCCATTAGTTTCTTCCCGTTGAACTGATTAACTTTGCCAAAAAAAATATGAGATGGATCATCACAATAGGGTTGTTGCTCGTTTTTCAATGGTATAGCTTTCAAGCAGTAAAAACCGTGACCACCCATAAATGGGTCTGGATGGTCTATTTTCTTTTGGTGGTGCTTATCGTTGGTAATCTATTACTCTATACACTGTATTTGGATCGCACCCCCACCACCGAACCCCGACTGATGTATGCCATTGGATTCTTTATTTCTCTTTTTGTATTTCAAGCTGTATTAACCTTGGTGCTGATTGGGGAAGATGTGTTGCGCATACCCCAAGCGATATACAGTTATTTTACCAAACTCCCTGGACAGATTCAGTTTATGCCCTCGAGGCGGTCTTTTGTATCGAAAATTGCATTGGGATTAGCAGCAATCCCTCTCACGTCTCTTTTATACGGTATGTATAAAGGAAAGTATAGGTATCGGGTTTTGGCTTATGAACTCGAATACGACGACCTACCCCCTGCGTTTGACGGTTTTAAAATAACCCAGATTTCGGATATTCACAGCGGTAGTTTTGACAATGTAAACAAGGTTAACTACGGAATTGATTTGATCAACAAACAGCAAAGTGATGTTGTCTTTTTTACAGGAGATTTGGTCAACAACAAAACCTCAGAGGTACTTCCCTGGATTCCTCACTTCCAGAAAATTACGGCTCCTCATGGGGTGTACTCCATATTGGGCAACCATGATTATGGAGACTATACCCGATGGGATACACCCGAAGAAAAGAAAGCAAATATAGAAGCCTTGTATGAAGCTCATAAGGCTTTGGGATGGGAGTTGCTACTCAATGAGTCGCGTCTAATTGAAAAAGAAGGACAACGTTTAGCCGTGGTTGGAGTAGAAAATTGGGGAAGCGGTTTTAAGCAAGCAGGAGATCTTGACAAGGCCCTAGAAAATGTAGCCGCGGAAGACTTTAAAGTATTGCTTTCCCACGATCCTTCCCATTGGGAGGCTAAAGTGCTGCCTCATCCGTTTCCGATTCAATTAACGTTAAGTGGCCATACCCATGGCATGCAGTTTGGAATTGAAATTCCAGGTTGGATAAAATGGAGTCCAGTCAAATGGCGATACAAACAATGGGCAGGTATTTATGAACAGGAAAAACAACGCTTAAATGTCAACCGTGGATTTGGATATTTAGCGTATCCTGGACGGGTGGGGATCTGGCCAGAAATCTCTGTGATCACTTTAAAAAAAGGCAGAAGCTAAGATTTAAGCAATTTCTGTTACATTTGTGGTAAATTCATTCTAGTCATGTCAAAATTTGGCGAATTATTAGACGAAAAAACCCCAATACTCCTGGCTTTTTATCAGCAGGAAGAGGACGGTAAGGTAGACATTGACCGCACCCTAAAAGATGTCGCTGCAGCTCTTGGAGACAAAGGAAAAGTCATTAAAATTGACGTCGACAAAAACCAAAAACTGTCTGAAGCACTTAGGGTACGCGTACTCCCTACTTTTATGATCTATAAGTTTAGCGAGATGGTTTGGAGGCAAAGTGGTGTTCAAAATGCCAATACCCTAATCAGCCTCCTGCAAGATCACGTTTAAAGCAAATCAAGCTATTCCTCCTGATCGAGTAGCGTTGAAAATAAGGTGAGATTTTTAGTAAATAAATCTTCTATTTGCGCTCCAAAAGCCGTGCTGTCATATGCCTTTACGATTTGTACCACATAGTTGAAGTCATTCAGCTCTCTTTGAATTCTTGAGCTAAGCTGGATTTGACTGTCTTCGGATACTTGGCTGTAAAGACTGAGACGCTCATCAAATTCAGCACTGATTTTCGTACTCAAGTCTTGCGCTAATTGAATTTGTCCATCCAGAAAATAGCCCTCTGCCACGTCTATCAATCCGGTATAGAATTCATAATCTCCGTAGAGGTACCTAAAGGGTTCAATGGATTCCATAAATTGGTTTAGAATTGGGGTCAATGAGATGGATTCACCATGTTTTAAATCGGCCTCAATTAACGTGCGATAGCGTTCAATTTCCGTAATGATTTCTTCTCCTAAATTGTATTGAAGACCGGCATCTAAACTTCTGAAATAGTTTAAGCGGTCACTGTATTTTGTAGCAATCTTTTCCGAGACTTCTCTTGCCTTTTCAATTTCACCAATTCGGTAGTATCCATCCACAAAAGGCACAAGCAGACTGTAATATCCAAAGTAATCTAAGGGCATTTTTTCAATGGCTAAATCAAGGACATTTTTAGCTTTTTCTACTTCCCCTTCATTGATTAAAGCCTCCGCTAGCCGAGCCATATTACTCCGAAAGGAAATGCTGTTTTTTCGGGTTTCTGGATCGTGATAAATGTCCAGTCGTTCGGAATTTCCCCATTCCCATTGCATTACAATATCATACATAAGGGCACTGTCGATTCGACCCATCAAATAGGGATTTACTTCACTTAATTCAGTTTCTATCGGAACTAATTTATAGACAAGCCCTTCCAGTTGTAAATACTTTTTCATCCATAGGTATTCAGCATCGGAATAGCTGCCTCCGGTAAAATAAATCGGACGCTCCCAATTGTTATTTGCGAGTATGTCCAGCATCATCATCTGGTTTTTTAACAAGGCGCTTTCGGGAAGGTCAATGTCGATATAAGGAACAATTTTATCTGCATCCTCAGCTTTTACGATACCGCTTTTTAGTACGTTTTCTTTATTTACAGGAATACGAATTTTTCGGGTAGGATAAAAAACGCCCTCTTGCTGGCTTTCTGGAAGTTGGTTTGGGTCCTGTCCCGTTTTTTGGAGTAAGTCTTTGAGTTTTGTTCGGGGATGGTCGCTTGCAATCCAATTCATCAGATCTTTGATGTCCCATCGAACCGAGTCCAATACCGGTTGATAACGAATGACGTCTCGCACACCGTAGGCATACAGATCGTGTGTCATTTGGGAGGGAACGGGATCACTTTCATACGTTTTTCTTTTCATTTGGTCGATATACCAATCGGTACCCAAAAGACTGGAGTTTATGGTGCGAACATCGGTACGAAATCCTTCAATTTCCTGAGCATACCACAGCGCAAAGGTGTCGTTGTCTCCTATGGTAAAAATAATGGCGCCTTTATCTTTTTGTATCGATTGAAGGTAAGATTTTGCCATAGACTGTGCCGTATATCGGTTGGAACGGTCGTGGTCGTCCCAATTCTGAAAAGCCATCAACAAGGGTACGCAGATCAAACAAAGCCCAACGGCAAGAGGAGTTGCAATTTTTTCAGAGGCTAAGCTTCGAAGTTTTTGAACCACGGCCCAACTTCCCAATCCAATCCAAATGGCGAAAACATAAAACGAACCTACTAGGGCATAATCCCGTTCTCTGGGTTCAAAAGGTCGCTCGTTGAGATAGACTTTAAGTGCCAAACCGGTAAAGAGGAAAAAGAGCAATAAAACCCAAAACCGTTTCGGGTCTTTTTGGTAGATGAAATAAAGTCCAATAAGCCCGAGCAAAAACGGGAGAAAGAAATAGGTATTTCGCGCCTTATTGTTTAATGCATCTGTAGTCAGCTCGGATTGATTTCCCAAACGCAATTCATCAAGAATAGGAATACCACTGATCCAATTTCCATTCAGCACGTTATACTCCCCTTGAATATCATTTTGTCTACCGGTAAAATTCCACATCAAATACCGCCAATACATATAGCCAATTTGATATTCAAAAAAGAATTTTAGGTTGGATAAAAAATTGGGTTTTTCAATGTTCAGGTAAGGGCTAAAGGTTTTGAGAAATTCATGGTATTGATCTCCTGACACAGCACCGTCCGCTACATCTTTTCTGAATTCTTGTACACGCTGCTGAAGTTGAGGATTTGAACGATAACTTGACTTAATATTGAATTCAAGCGGCTCGGTAAAATTCATGTAATTCCCGGCATGGTCGCTGCTCCAAAGGCGAGGCAATAGTCCGTTGTGGGCACTATTGGAGTTGAATCGTGCATCTTTCCAATAATTAACAATTTTATAGCGACCGGTAGTATAGTCACGTTCGTATTTGGGTTTATCATCAACAAAAGGTTCTATAGGATCTTGACCGGCATACATATCTGAAAACATGGGCCCATAGAACAGCTTGGTTTCAGGATATTGTTCCATGTTGTAGTAGGCCAAAAGCAAACGCGCATCAGAAGGAGAATTTTCATTGATCACCGTATTCGCGTTCGCCCGGATAGGGATCATGATCCAAGAGGAAAATCCAACCAGTACAAACAATATTACCAATACCCCTGTATTGAGGTTTACCCATTTTTTCTTTCGCGTATAATTCAAACTGAAATAGAAAAACGAACTAAAAACCAAGGCTGCGATTAATGTTCCACTATTAAATGGGAGTCCTATACTGTTGACAAAAAACACTTCAGCATTACCAAAAAAGGATAAGGTCAGCGGAAGTAGCAGTTTAAAGATAAACAGCAATATGGCTACTGAAATTAAATTGGCATAAACAAACCCTTTGACGGTAACCTTTTCATAATTTTTAAAATAATAAATCATTCCTAGTGCAGGGATGGTCAGTAGCCCCATAAAGTGTACTCCAAAGGAAAGTCCTATAACAAAAGCAATCATCAACAGCCACCGGTCCCCTCTTGCGGTATTCATTTCTTTTTCCCACCGCAAACCCATCCAGAAAAGTGAGGATAGAATCAAGGTAGCCATGGCGTAAACTTCGGTTTCCACTGCGTTAAACCAAAAGCTATCGGAAAAACAAAAGGCTAATGCGCCAACGGCTGCACTACCAAAAAAACCTATTCTGTCTGATACATTTTCAAGATTCTTAAAGTTCGGGAGTTTTTGCAAAAGAAGCGTCAGGGTCCAAAACAGAAAAAGTATGGTGAATGCTGAGGAAAAAACAGACATAAAATTGACCATCAGGGCCACTTGTTGGGCACTGGTTGCAAACAGAGCAAAAAAGGCCCCTATCATTTGAAATAAAGGAGCTCCTGGGGGGTGTCCCACTTGAAGTTTGGCTGAGGTAGAAATGTATTCACCGGCATCCCAAAAGCTAGCCGTGGGTTCTACTGTGCTTCCAAAGGTGACTAAAGCAATTGCAAAAACTGTCCAGCCAATGCTGTGATTCCATAAGCGAAACAATTTATCGTCCATAGTAAGCGTTCGTTTTGAACCACGAATGTAAGGATAAATCAAGACCACGTTTACAAATCTCTTCAAACTCTTCACGGTTATAGGCAATGCCGCCGCCCGATCCACCCATGGTGAATGATGGACGAATCACTACTGGAAAACCAGAGCTACCAGTCTCCTGCTGAATACGTTGTTGCACTTCAAGCGCCTCATCCATGGAATGCGCAATGCCAGACTTAGCTGAACCAAGACCAATCTTAGTCATTGCTTCTTTAAATTTTTGACGATCTTCCGCCTTATCAATCGCTTCTGGAGAGGCCCCAATCAGTTCACAGCCATACTTTTGTATGATCTGGTAGAGTAAATAATTTTTCTGTAATGCTCTTATAAAGTTGCTGATTTGATCCGCTCTGAAAGTCAGTTCTTCCACAACCGTTAATCAATAGGGTATCTCCAGTAAATACATTGTCATTCCATATGAAAGACATCGAGCCTGCTGTATGCCCCGGTGTGTGCAGGGCAATAATTTTTTGTTGTTTACCAAAGTTTAATTCATCACCATCATTAAGTTGTATTTCAGCATTGCTAATATTACAGTGAGTTGGTGTAGCTGCAGTAGCACCAGTCACCTTACAAAGATTTCCCGCTGAGGTGATGTGATCAGCATGAGCATGCGTTTCCATGACGTAACGAATTTTTAAATCTTTTTCAGTGATAAAGTTAATTAATTGATTTAATTTTGTGTCAACCGGATCGATAATCACCGCATCATTGGTTTCATGATCAATTAAGATGTAAGTGTATGTAAAAGATACTGGGTCAAATTGTTGAATTACATCATTCATTTTTTACTCCAAAATTAAAAAAATATAGTCTTCATAACTAATAGTAGTGAAATAAGAATTAAGAAATAAGAAAAAGCTTTGTCTAAACTTTTTATTTCAATTGTAATTTTTTTTGCTAAGAATACCCCCATTGTTGTTCCTATGCAAAAAAGGACTCCATCGTGAATATTAAGCAGTTCCTTG
>JALQVM010000120.1 GCA_023263685.1 Flavobacteriaceae bacterium
CATACCGGGGCCGCCTTTAGGCCCTTCGTAGCGGATCACCACTACTTCCCCCGCTTTTACTTTCCCGTCTTTGATTCCTTGGTTTGCTGCATATTCCCCATCAAAAACGCGTGCGGGGCCTTGAAACAGCAAGCCTTCTTTACCGGTAATTTTTGCAACAGAACCTCCCGAAGCCAAATTCCCTTTCAGTATGCGAATGTGTCCGGTGGCTTTTATGGGTTTGTTTAGCGGTCGGATCACCGTTTGCCCCTCTGTTAAATCGGGTACGTCAGCTAAGTTTTCAGCTAAGGTTTTCCCTGTTACGGTAATGCAATCGCCGTGGAGCATGCCCTGTTTTAGCATATACTTTAACACGGCGGGTACACCCCCTACTTGATGTAAATCTTTCATCAAGAATTTTCCACTGGGCTTAAGATCGGCAAGGAAGGGTGTCGTATCGCTGATTTTTTGAAAATCGTCTATGGTCAAATCGAGTTGAGCTGCTTTCGCAATCGCTAAAAAGTGTAAGACTGCATTGGTAGAGCCTCCCAAAACTGCAATCAAGCGCATGGCGTTTTCTAAGGATTTTGCCGTTATGATATCTCTGGGCTTTAAATCCATTTCCAAAAGATTTTTCAGGTAAGCTCCCAGTTGGCCACATTCCTCTTTTTTATCTTTGCTCACGGCGGGGTTAGAAGCGTTGTAAGGTAAAGCCATTCCACAGGCTTCAATGGCTGAAGCCATGGTGTTGGCGGTATACATCCCCCCGCAGGCCCCGGCTCCGGGACAGGCTTTTTGGATGACGCTTTTGTATTCTTTTTCGTCTATGGTTCCGGCAACTTTTTCGCCCCATGCTTCAAAGGCAGAAACCACATCCAATTCTTTATCGTTGTGGCAACCCGCAGCGATGGTTCCCCCATAGACCAGAATTCCTGGACGGTTTAACCTCAATAAGGCCATCATGGCACCGGGCATGTTTTTGTCGCATCCCACCACCGTTACTACTCCGTCATAGGACATGGCCTGAACCACAGTTTCTATTGAATCTGCAATTATGTCTCTTGAAGGGAGGGAAAAACGCATTCCAGGAGTCCCCATAGAAATCCCGTCGCTCACCCCTATGGTATTAAACACTAATCCTACCAAAGATTGTTCATTTACCCCTACTTTTATATCTTGCGCTAGCTCGTTGAGGTGCATATTACAAGGGTTTCCCTCGTATCCAGTAGAGGCGATTCCAATTAAAGGCTTCTCAAAATCCGCATCGGTCATCCCGATGGCGTGTAACATGGCTTGAGCCGCGGGTTGCGTAGGATCTTGAGTGACTGCTTTGCTGTATTTATTGAGTGCCATTGTACGATTTTGTTTAACGAATGTAATTTTTTGTTTCTAGCTCGGTCACTCAGCGCTGAGAAGTCTCCTATATCCAACTTTGAATTAAAGTGATTAACTAATTGATTATCAGTTCCTTTTAAAGTATATTTTAATACACCCAGCACACTTAATTTGCCTCCATTCATTTTCCATTATCTTTACAAAAAAAATGCACCTTGGAGTCAAAGAATCCCCCCCCTTTTCATGACCTACGTCATGCGCATGAGCACTTTTTTAAAACGTTAAAATCCAAAGCGGTTTCTTTTCGAATCACCCGTTTAAAACGTTTGCACAAACTGATGGAAGAAAAAGAGGAGGAAATCATTCAAGCGCTACATGCTGACCTTGGTAAGCCCAGTTTTGAATCCTATACCAGTGAAATTTTAATGGTTCAAAAGGAGTTAGACCTTTTTATTAAAAACTTAAAACGCTGGGCAGCCCCCAAACGAGTTTCAGGGAGTGTTCTCAACTTTCCTTCTCAGGATTATATATTGGCTCAGCCCTACGGGACGGTTTTGATGATTTCTCCTTGGAATTACCCCTTTCAGCTCGCGCTAATCCCCTTGATTGGTGCCGTTGCTGCGGGAAATACGGTAGTTTTAAAACCCTCAGAGTCGGCTCCTCATACGGAAAGGCTACTCAGCGAACTTCTCGCTCAGGTGTTCCCAAACGATTGGGTAAGTGTGGTATCAGGTGATGCAGCGGTCGCCCAAGGACTTTTAACCCTTCCCTGGAATTACATTTTCTTTACCGGGAGTACTGCGGTAGGAAAAATCGTGGCTCAAGCGGCGGCGGTCCACCTTACTCCCGTCACCCTAGAGCTCGGCGGAAAAAGTCCCTGTGTGGTAGATGGTTCAACCTCTCTAACCAAGACCGCCCGACGCATCGTCTTTGGAAAATTCTTAAACTGTGGACAAACCTGTATCGCCCCGGATTACGTATTGGTAAAAAAAGAATTCCAACACGCCTTACTTGAAGCGTTAAGGAAAGAAATTGAAAAGGCCTACGGTACCCAGCCCATTGAATCGAAAGACTATGGACGCATCATACACGAAAAGCATTTTGACAAGCTGGTGGCTGACTTAAAGGGGCAGCAAATTGCATACGGTGGAGCCTACGACAAAAGTTCGCTGTTTTTTGAACCCACCTTGGTCGTTGATCCTCCCCGAGAAAGTTCGCTCTACACTGAGGAAATTTTTGGTCCCATTCTTCCCCTTATCAGCTACGACTCGGAAGAGGCTTTGGAATCCATCCTCAATGAATTGAACAACCCCTTGGCTTTTTATGTGTTTAGTCGTCGAAAAAGCTTCATTCAAAAATTACTGTTGCACTACCCCTTTGGAGGGGCTGTGGTAAACGATTCCCTCATTCATTTTACCAACCCTAATTTGCCTTTTGGAGGGATCGGCGCAAGCGGTATTGGAGCCTATCACGGCCGATACAGCTTTGATTTATTCAGTCATGCCAAAGCTGTGGTAAAACGTTCTTTTTGGTTTGACCTACCCCAGCGCTATGCCCCTTACCCAAAATCAATCGCCTCCCTAAAGTGGTTGCTCAAAAAAATATAAACAGATATGAAAGAAAAAACCGTAAGTGAAGCCATCGCCTACCGAAGATCGGTACGGATTTACGATCCTGAACAAACAATCGCTACCGAAAAAGTAAAACTCTGCATCGAACAAGCTACATTAGCGCCCACCAGCAGCAACTTGCAATTGTGGGAATTTTACCACATTACCGGTCCAGAAATCAAAAAACAAGTAGCCCTCCACTGCTACAACCAACCTGCAGCCCAAACAGCACAGGAGTTAGTAATCCCTGTGGTGCGCTTGGACCTGTGGCAAAAACGCATTCAATCGAATGTGGAGTTCATCCAATCCAACGCGACTACTGCTGATGCTGAAAAAAAAATCAAAGGTGCCCTGGACTACTACCAAAGAATCATCCCGAAATTGTACAGCGGAACAGCTTATGTTAAAGGTTTGATACATAAAATCAAAGTCACCCTAGACGGGCTTCGCAAAGTGAGCTATAGGGAAGTTTCCTCTTCGGATTTACGTGTTGTAGGACATAAAAGCACCGCCCTGGCGGCTCAAAACTTTATGGTAAGTATGGCGGCTTTGGGCTATGACACCTGCCCGATGGAAGGCTTCGATTCCCTAAGGCTTAAAAAAGTACTCGGTCTTCCCAAAAAAGCAGAAATCAGCATGGTAATAGGCTGTGGGATCCGAAAATCCGAAGGAGTGTATGGGGAGCGTTTTCGTGTTCCGTTTCAGGAGGTATATCGGGAGTTGTAAGCATCCAGCTAAAAAAACTGGAGAAAGCACAATATATTCACATTGAAAAAAAGCTTTTTAAACAACTATCCAAACACCCAAGTCTCTCTCAGTCCGAGAGGGATTAAAGCCTTTGAAAAATACGTAAACACTTTAAAAAAATATTTATGAAAAGGAGTATTAACTATTTCATATACAAAGCCTTCTCCCTAGTCTTTTTATTTTCATTCAATCTCAGCATGGGGCAAACACCCAGCCCTGAGGAAACTTTAACAAGGGCATTTACACGTTCCAAAACACAAAAAACTCAAATTCCCTTGCAAGAAGTTACTGCCTCTTTGGAAAAGGCATTCCAAAAAGAAGACAACCGATTCAACCGCTATTGGCTTTCCTTTGGCTTGTACTACCAAGCCCTTTTTGCCGATAGCTTAGAAGATAAAGCAACCGCTGAAAACCTCATCGATCGTGCCATCACACTCCTAAAACCCCTAGCGAATGATGCAGAAAGTCAAGCCTTACTTTCCTTGCAGTTGGGCTACAGTACCCGTTTTAAAAGCTATTGGTCCATGATCAGCCTAGGTCGAGCCGCCTATATGCATGCCGAAAAGGCCGTTGCACTTGCTCCCGATAATTTAAGAGCCAATCTCGCTCTGGCACTCACTGATTTTTACACCCCCAAAATGTTTGGAGGCGGAAAAAAAGTAGTGCCCCATCTTACAAAAGCCCTTCAAGCACCCAGCCCAGAAGCCTCAAGCCAGCTCCCCCGTTGGGGCAAACCCATGGTATACGAACTGTTAGTCAAATACTATCAAAAAAACGATCAAGACCTTACCGCCCAAAACTACCTAAACCAAGGATTGAGTGAATTTCCAGAAAGCGAATTGCTTTTGTCTTTACAATGAAGACAGTATACGCTCTAGTTAAAAAGAGAAGTATTTTGCTTGGGTAGGTGGGGCCGATATTCGCTCGAGG
>JALQVM010000121.1:0-283 GCA_023263685.1 Flavobacteriaceae bacterium
TCGCTCCCATTTTTTTGACAGCCTTACGGATGGTAACAAAGTTAGTCAACATCCCTCCAGGCCAACGCTCAGTGATATAAGGCATATTCACTGACTTTGCCTTTTCAGCAACAATGTCTTTGGCTTGTTTTTTTGTTGCCACAAATAAGATTTTTCTACCAGATGAAGCGATTTTCTTTAATGCTTCATTGGTTTCTTCAATCTTAGCAGCAGTTTTGTAGAGATTGATGATGTGGATTCCGTTACGCTCCATATAGATGTAAGGAGCCATATTCGGATTCCA
>JALQVM010000121.1:293-4598 GCA_023263685.1 Flavobacteriaceae bacterium
GTTAAGTGTCCAAAATGGACGCCTGCATTCAACAGGTCATTTACTTCTGGTTTTGCCATTTTTTTTAGTTTACGTTCCTTTTGATTAGCAACAAATCTCAAGATTTGTTTAGATGCTAAACTAACATTCGCCTTAGCGATTCAAGCAACTGGTTTGATTAATAAATGAATGAACTTTGTCTTGCCAAAACAAGACGGTACCAATTAACGTTTTGAGAATTGGAATTTTTTTCTCGCTTTCTTCTGACCGAATTTTTTACGCTCTACCATACGCGGATCACGTGTAAGTAAACCTTCGGGTTTTAAGTCAGCTCTGTACTCTTCGTTGATTTTACAAAGTGCTCTAGAGATGGCTAAACGAACAGCTTCTGCCTGACCGTTGGTTCCTCCTCCTTTTACCGTAACATTTAAATCGTAGTTCCCTTCCGTGTTGGTCAACAAGAAAGGTTGTTGGATTTTGTATTGTAAAGTAGAGGTTGGAAAATAGTCAGTATAATTTTTTTTGTTTACCGTAATGGCTCCTTTTCCTTCGCTTACAAAGATACGAGCGACAGAAGTTTTTCTACGGCCTATAGTGTGAACAGTATCCATTATAGATAATCGTTTAGGTTAATGGTTTTTGGATTTTGTGCTTCGTGTTGGTGTTCTGCACCACCGTGAACACGTAGATTTCTGAATAAATCAGCACCTAATTTATTTTTAGGAAGCATTCCTCTTACTGCATTTTCAACAAGACGTGTGTTCTTTTTGTTGTGCAGTTGCGCCGCATTGAGTATGCGTTGCCCTCCAGGATAACCCGTGTGGCGCACGTACTCTTTTTGTTCCCATTTGTTTCCACTTAAAGTAACCTCAGCAGCGTTGATAACGATTACGTTGTCTCCACAATCCACGTGAGGAGTGTAGTTGGGCTTGTATTTACCTCTTAAAAAATTTGCAATTATTGCAGAAACTCTTCCGAGCGGAAGGTCTTTTACATCCACCACAATCCACTCTTTGTTGACTGTGTTGGCATTTGCAGAAATTGTTTTATAACTTAATGTATTCACAATAAATAATTTAATCCGTCAAAAAATTGATTCAACGGGCTGCAAATGTACAATTATAAATGAGTTTGAAAAAATTTTTTATTCTAATTTTCACTAGAGTAAAACAGAGCACTCATTTTTGTTAATGAGCTTCTAACCAGTTGGTTCCAATTCCAATATCTACGACCAACGGAACTTCCAAAGAAAAGGCATTTTCCATTTCGGTTTTTACCATCGTCTGTAGGGCATCTACTTCCTCTTTAGGAACGTCAAAAACGAGTTCATCGTGAACTTGAAGTAACATTTTGGCTTTCCACTTTTCATTTTCGAGTTTTTCCTGAATGGCTATCATGGCCAGTTTGATGATGTCTGCAGCACTGCCTTGAATGGGTGCATTTACCGCATTGCGTTCTGCAGCTCCTCGCACCACTGCGTTTTGAGAATTGATGTCTTTTAAATAGCGTCTTCTGCCCAATACTGTGGTTACATAACCGTGGTCTCTGGCAAAGTCTACTTGATCGTGGATGTAGTTTCGTAATTTGGGATAGGTAGCATAATAGGTATCGATGAGTTCTTTCGCTTCCGTCCGGTTCAAATCTGTTTGTTGACTCAGTCCAAAAGCTGAAACCCCATAGATGATTCCAAAATTGACTGTTTTTGCATTGCTTCTTTGGGTGCGGGTAACTTCCTCTAACGGTACGTTAAAAACTTTTGCTGCAGTAGCTTGGTGAATGTCTTCTTTATTTAAAAATGCATTTAGCATTCCCTCGTCCTGGCTCAAAGCTGCAATGATGCGCAATTCAATCTGAGAATAATCCGCAGCCATTAACACATGATTTGTATCTCTTGGAATAAATGCCTTTCTAACTTGTTGTCCGCGTGGCGTTCTGATTGGGATATTTTGAAGGTTGGGATTGTTACTGCTCAAACGTCCCGTAGCAGCAACAGCTTGGTTGTATACCGTATGCACTCGAGCGGTTTTGGGATTGATTTCTTTGGGGAGGGCATCAACATAGGTGTTTTGCAGTTTTTTTAACGAACGCCAGTCCAAAATATCGGAGACTATGGGGTGGTCCTTAGCTAGATAGGAAAGTACGTCTTCCGCAGTTGAGTATTGCCCTGTTTTGGTTTTCTTGGGTTTGTCTACCAGTTTGAGTTTTTCAAAAAGGATGGGACCCAACTGTTTTGGAGAGGCCAAATTAAAGACTTCTCCGGCGGTTTCAAAAATTGTTTTTTCCAATTTTTGAATATCCACAGTCAGGTTTTTTGAGAGTTCTTCTAGAAAGGGTACATTCAAATTAATTCCCTCGCATTCCATTTCCGTCAATACCTTGACCAGCGGAAGCTCAACTTGCCGAAAAAGGTCTAGGGTCTGAGCCGTCTGCATTTCCTTTTCAAAATAGCTTTTGAGTTGGAAGGTAATGTCAGCATCTTCTACGGCATACTCGGTTTGTTGTTCCACAGCTACCTCACGCATATTCCCCTGATGGGCTCCTTTTTTCCCGATGAGTTCGGTTATGGACTGTGGACTATACCCCAAATAGGTTTCTGCCAAGACATCCATATTGTGGCGCATATCGGGGTTGACCAGATAATGGGCAATCATGGTATCAAAAAGGGGTGCTTTGACACTCACCCCATAATTTTTTAGGACTTTTAAATCGTATTTTAAATTGTGCCCAATTTTTTCAATTTCTGTATGTTCAAAAAATACCTTAAAGGGCTCTAAAATTGCTAAGGTTTCCGTTCTGTCTTCGGGGAGGGTTAAGTAATAGCCCTTAGACGTTTCCCACGAAAAAGCAATGCCAACCAAGGCTGCTTGGAGTGCATCTAAAGAAGTGGTTTCGGTATCAAAACAAACGCTTTTTTGTTCCAATAATTTTTCGAGCAATAGTTCTCTTGAAACAGGACTGTCAACCCGTTGGTACCAATGTTTTTTTGTAGTCAAATTTTGCCGTTCCGAAGGGGTTTCTTCACCCAGCGTTCCGCTTCCCGGAGCAGCAAAAAGATCAAATTGTTGTCCAAGTTGGGGTGAGCTTTTTTTGGAGGGTTCTTCAGTTTTAGAAGGCGCTTCATCAGTGGGGTCAAAGAGTTTTTTAAACGATTCCGCGATTCTTCTAAATTCGAGTTCTTCAAAAAGTGCGTTAATCGCTTTTGAATCGGGTTGGCTGAGTGCGTAATCTTCGGCATTAAATTGAACGGGAACATCCAAAAGTATGGTGGCCAATTGTTTGGACAGCAATCCCAATTCTTTATTTGCTTCAATTTTTTCCTTGAGTTTTCCTTTGAGTTCTGCGGTATGTTCTAAAAGCCCTTCCATACTCCCATAGGCCTGAATAAATTTTTTGGCTGTTTTATCGCCCACTCCTGGTAGTCCGGGGATATTATCTACCGCATCACCCATCATACCCAGATAGTCGATGACTTGCTCTGGACGGTCCACCTCAAATTTTTCCTGCACCTCAGGAATCCCCCAGATTTCAATGCCGTTGCCCATTCGAGCAGGGCGGTATATAAAAATATTTTCAGAAACCAATTGAGCAAAGTCCTTATCGGGAGTTACCATAAAAACTTGATAGTCTTCTTTTTCAGCTTGCTTTGCCAAGGTACCGATGATGTCATCGGCCTCAAAACCCTCTTTTTCAACCACGGGAATGTGCATGGCTTGTAAAAGTTGCTGAATGTAAGGAACGGCGATTCGTATGGCCTCAGGGGTTTCATCGCGATTAGCCTTGTAATCGGTAAATAGCGTAGTCCGAGAGGCAGATCCTCCCTTGTCAAAACAAACCGCTAGATGGTCTGGGCGTTCTCGTTTAATTACATCCAATAATGAATTGGTAAACCCCATGATCGCAGAGGTATCCATTCCCTTTGAATTGATTCTTGGATTTTTGATAAATGCGTAATACCCTCTGAAAATGAGTGCATAGGCATCAAGTAAAAAAAGGCGTTTTTGTTGGCTCATTGGTTAAATATAAAAAACGATTGGGCAATAGGATTCATTCCTCATTTTTTATTTAAAATAGAATCCAATTTAATACCCATGCCTTCAGCATCTAGACCCAGCTCCTTCAGCAGATTATCGGGTTTGCCGTGGGAAATAAATTCATCGGGGATTCCTTCAAGGGTAATGGGAATGCGGTAGTCGTGAGCTGCAGCAAATTCAAGCAGTGCACTACCTGCACCCCCGTGAATCGTTCCTTCTTCAAAAACTACCACCTTTTTGTAAGTGGTAAAAATATGGTGGAGTAAGTCTGCATCCAAGGGTTTTACAAAGCCTA
>JALQVM010000122.1 GCA_023263685.1 Flavobacteriaceae bacterium
AGCAAAACACCGGTTTGATCAAATTTGTGTACGATATCTCCACCGAAGTATCTTCCTACAGCCATAAGTCCTGTTATGAGAGCCAAGATCAGCATCGGCTGTGCTCCACTACTTTGCATGATTAGACTGGTCCACTGTTGGGGTCCAAATTCTGAAATGGCCGTCAAGGCCATACAACCCAAGATAAAGATATAAATAGGGGTGGCCATGGCTTTAAAATTACTGCTTACCGAAGTGGCAGCTTCCACTTTGGATTTCGGAAATTCTTGACCGTAAAATAAATAGGCATAAATCAAGGTAGGAAGTACAATGATCCAAATCTGAGCCTGCCAACCTAAATCCGCATCCGTCATGAATTTTGAAATTAAACTTCCCAAAACTATTCCTCCTGGAAACCACATGTGAAAACGATTCAACAATGTGTTCATTTCCTTGCCTTCATAGGCATCTGCAATCATAGGATTACACGCCGCTTCCGTGCATCCGTTTCCAATTCCTATCAGCAGGGTTGAAATAAGCAATCCAACATAGCCTCCTGAATAAATGGTTAGGATGATTCCTAGCATGTGTGTAAAAAAAGCGAATTGCATAATTCGTTTAGGTCCGATGGTGTGGTAAAATAAACCTCCTAAAATCATGGAGATAGGAAATCCTAAAAACCACATGGAGTTAATAAAACCTAGTTGTTGTCCACTGAGATTGAATGCTTCCCCTAACTGAGGTAAGATTCCAGCCCGAATACTGAAGGAAAATGCCGTAGTAATGAGTGCAAAACAACTCCCGTAAAAAAGTCTGTTTTTGTTAGTCATAATAGTTTAAGTTTCAATTTTGTTCTTCTAAAGATAAAATATTTTAGAAAAGCGCAAACAAGAAAAAATAATAACTACAAAAAATTAAGTCTCTTTTTTAATGACACCCACAATTGGTGTCACAAGATCCCCCTTTGTTGGATTTTGATTTGGGCATCCCTTTATAAACCAAAAAAGCCAAGGCGCTAAGGGCTGCTAAGAAAACCAAAAAGGGTTGAATCCATTCCATTAGGCTAACATTTGATAGGTGGAAAAGGCAATTACATAAGCCAATATAGACATTCCAAACAATTGAATCATAGGCCATTTCCAGGAGTTGGTTTCTTTTTTGACTATTGCCAAAGTACTCATACACTGCATGGCAAAAGCATAAAATAACATCAGAGAAATCCCACTGGCGAGATTAAAGAGTGGGGTGCCGTCCGAACGCACTTCCGTTGCCATTTGATTTTTAATGGTTTCTTCTGCATCGCTTTCTACACTGTAAATGGTGGCTAAGGTTCCGACAAACACCTCTCGAGCTGCAAAGGAACTGATCAAGGCAATGCCTATTTTCCAATCATACCCTAGGGGGGTGATGACAGGCTCTAGTGTTTTGCCTAAAATACCAATGTAGGAATGTTCCAATCGGTAAGCGTTAATTTTGGTTGCAAGTGCTTCCCCTTTTAATTCACTGTAAGTGGTCGTTACGATTTGTTCTGCCTCTTCAAAATCTCTGCCTGGCCCGTATGAAGCCATGACCCATAAGAGTATAGAAATTGCTAAAATAATTTTTCCGGCTTCCGTTACAAAGCTTCTCGTTTTTTCCCAAACGGTTATTCCCACGTTTTTGAGTAAAGGCAGCTTGTAGTTGGGCATTTCAACGACAAAATAGCTCTTGGACTGAATCTTTAAGGTTTTGCTCAATATCCATGCGGATAGTAAAGCCATTCCAAATCCAACCAAATAGAGGAACATCAGCATCAAGCCTTGGTAGTTTAACCCAATAAAAGAGCCTTGAGGAATCACCAAGGCAATTAAGATTGCATAAACGGGTAGTCGGGCAGAGCAGGTAGTAAACGGGGTTACCAAAATGGTAATCAGACGCTCTTTCCAGTTTTCAATATTTCGGGTCGCCATGACCGCGGGAATGGCACAAGCTGTTCCAGAAATTAGTGGAATCACACTTTTTCCGTTTAATCCAAACCTTCGCAACCCTCGATCCATCAAAAAGACTACACGACTCATATAGCCTGTTTCTTCTAAGATGGAGATGAACAAAAACAAAAAGGCAATTTGTGGAATAAAGATCACTATGCCTCCCAAGCCGGGAATAATCCCTTCTGCAAGTAAATTGGTAAATACCCCCTCAGGAAGCGAAGATTTTACCCCTTCACTTAAAGAAGCAAAGGTGGAATCGATCAGGTCTTGGGGAATACTGCTCCAATCAAAAATGGATTGGAAAATGGTCATCAGTATCACGAAAAAGATCACATACCCCCAAAATTTATGAATTAAAATACGATCCAGTCTACTCCTCAAATCCGTTGCAGAGTCCAAGTCAACCACTAAAGTTTCTTTTAAAATACCATTGATAAATTGGTACCTTTTAACGGTCTCCTTTTGTTGCATCCGCTTTAAATGCGGCTCAGATTGGGTTTTGAAATCGGTAGTATCCGACACCCGATTTCTATCGATTTTGGCAAAATTTACATCTTGGGTAATGACCAACCATAATTTGTACAGCTGCTGGTTTGGGAAAGCCTTTTTAAGGTTATCAAAATAGTCTTGATCAATGGATTCAAGGGCTATGGTTGGGGCGGTAGACAATTGGCGGTAATTCAGCAGCAACTCCCTCAGTACTTCAAGCCCCTTGTTTTCGCGTGTACTTACTAAGGCTATTTTGGTATTTAATTTCTCTTCCAGCAAAGGAATATCAATACTGATTCCCTTGCGTTTCATTTGATCTGCCATATTGACCACCAATAGGGTTGGAATACCCAAATCCTTTACCTGTGTAAACAATAAAAGGTTTCGCTTGAGGTTTTCAACGTCGGTAACTACCACCGCTACATCCGGGAAATCCTTGCTGTTTTTGTTGAGCAGGAGTTCAATAACCACACTTTCATCCATAGAGGACGCGTTGAGGCTATAGGTTCCGGGCAGGTCTATGATATGGGCCTTGGTCGTCCGATTGAGTTTACAGACCCCTTCTTTTTTTTCTACGGTAATACCGGGGTAGTTTCCAACTTTTTGTGACAAGCCTGTCAGTCGATTAAATACCGAGGTTTTCCCCGTATTGGGATTTCCTAATAATGCAATGTTCAATGACTTGCTCATGGATTATTTGATCAAACGAACAAAAATATGTTGCGCCGTTTCTTTTCTAATTGCTAAATGTGATTCGTCAATCTTAAGGTAAAGTGGATCGTTAAAAGGAGCTTTTTGAATCAAAGAGATTTCGTTTCCGGGTAAACAGCCCATTTCAATCAGCTTTAATGGCAATTGGTTTGTTTCAATGGACTCTATGGTGGCTCGTGCTCCTTTGGTAAGTTGATCCAGTGGAATCATTATTTAGAATCATTTTAAAGAACAAAAGTAGGAAAATAACTTCCCTTTTGCGTGTAGAGAGATAAAAAATTATTCCGAGGGAAATTCTTCTTTTAGGATAGAGATATCTGCAATGAGGCGTTGTATGGCTTCCAACTCTGTACCGTCGTAAAAGCCTCGTATGCGCTTTTCTGGATCTACGAGGATGAAGTTTTCTGTATGGATCATGTCAAAGGGGCCTCCGTCGCCGTCTTCTTTAACGGCGAGATAGGATTTTCTGGCCAAGGTGTAAATTTCTTTTTTAACCCCTGTAACTAAATTCCATTTCGAGTCGATCACGCCTTTTTCTAGGGCATACTTTTTCAATTGTGGCACGGAATCAATTTGTGGAGTTACGCTAAAGGACAATAATTTGATTTGCGGATCCTGGAGGAATTCCTGCTGAAGGATTCCCATATGGGCAGTCATTTTAGGACATATGGAAGGGCAAGTGGTAAAAAAGAAATCAGCGATGTAAATTTTTCCCTTATACGCTTGTTCTGTAATGTTCAAGCCGTTTTGATTCCACATAGAAAACGGGGCGATTTTGTGAAATTTTTTAACGTGCTGAAGGGTACTGTCAACCAGTTCGTAATTGACCATGGAGGGCTGGTAGATTGGCAGTCGTTTTTGGGGTTTGAGAGCCGTGTAAAAAAGAGCTAAAATACCTAGGGAAACCGCTGTAAAAATTGCGATAAAGCCGCTGTATTTTTTAAAATTTGAATTCATCTTGTACTATGCTTGTGCAAATTTAACGCATCCTAGAGGATTAGAAAATTTGAAAATGAAAAAAGAATCTTAAAAGCTCTTGAGGATTTTTATAATGAAGCCCATTGTACTACTTTTGCGACAATTAAAACAATGCTATGAGTCCATTTGTTGTTAAAGCGATCCAATTGTTAATGAGTTTATCCTTATTAATCATTCTTCATGAATTGGGTCATTTTATCCCTGCCAGAATTTTTAAAACTCGAGTAGAAAAATTCTTTTTGTTTTTTGACGTCAAATTTGCTTTGTTTCAAAAGAAAATAGGAGAGACCACTTACGGTATCGGTTGGCTTCCCCTAGGGGGCTATGTCAAAATCTCAGGGATGATAGACGAAAGTATGGATACGGAGCAAATGAAACAACCCGCACAACCCTGGGAATTTCGATCAAAACCGGCTTGGCAGCGATTGATTATTATGTTGGGGGGAGTCACGGTAAATC
>JALQVM010000123.1 GCA_023263685.1 Flavobacteriaceae bacterium
GAGGTACAGTCTGGTTTTGGTCGTTCAGGAACCTTTTTTGCGTATCAAAAATACGCTATCTCACCCGACATAATTACTATGGCAAAAGGAATGGGAAATGGATTTCCAATAGGTGGAATCTTGATTCATCCCGATATTAAAGCAAAATACGGTATGTTGGGTACTACGTTTGGAGGAAATCATTTAGCCTGTTCGGCATCCCTAGCCGTACTTGAGGTAATGAAAAATGACCACCTCCAGGAACACGCCAAAAACTTGGAAGCCTATTTTAGAACAAAGGCAGGTGAAATTGCTGAAATAAAAAAAGTGAAAGGTCGGGGATTGATGCTTGGAATTGAATTTGAATTTGAAGTGGGTGCGTTACGAAAGCAACTCATTTATGAGCACCACATATTTACCGGCGGAAGCAGCAATAAGAATTTGATCCGTATTTTACCCCCTTTAACCGTACAAAAAAATCACTTTGACCAATTTTTTGACGCACTAAAAAAGAGCTTAGAAAAGAACTAAACTGAACCGATGAAACATTATTTAACCCTAGAAGACATCCCCAATTTGCAGCAGGCCGTCGATCAAGTGATCGGATTAAAAAAGGACGCTTATGCAAGCGAGCATTTGGGAAAGCACAAAACATTGGGAATGTTGTTTTTTAATCCCAGTTTACGAACGCGGTTAAGCACTCAAAAAGCAGCCCAACACCTCGGACTTAAAACCATGGTCATGAATTTTTCTAATGAAGCCTGGGCGTTGGAATTTGAGGATGGGACTAAAATGAGTGGGTTGCGCTCTGAACATATTAAAGAAGCAGCGGCCGTTGTTTCTCAATATTGTGATATTGTGGCCATACGAGCCTTTGCTTCCCTGAGTGATAAACTGAAAGACGAAGAAGAACAGGTGCTTCATAATTTTGCCCGTTATGCCAGCATACCGGTGATCAATATGGAAAGTGCTACTGCCCACCCCTTGCAAGCATTAGCTGATGCCGTCACCATTCAAGAACACAACGTCAAGAAGCGCCCAAAAATTGTACTGACCTGGGCTCCACACCCCAAGGCCCTCCCCCATGCAGTGGGAAATTCATTTACTCGAATGGCCCAACAGTTGGAGGCTGATTTTGTAATTGCCCAACCCGAAGGATACGAGCTCAACCCTGCCATCACCAAAAATACTCCGCTCTACTACAACCAAGAGGAGGCCTTAAAGGATGCGGATTTTGTGTATGCAAAAAATTGGTGTTCCTACAGTGACTACGGAAAAATTCTAAGAACTGACGACGAATGGATGCTGACCGCTGAAAAAATGGAATTGACCAACCGTGCAAAGTTTATGCATTGTTTACCCATCCGAAGGAATGTGGTGGTGTCCGATCAAGTATTGGATCATCCCAATGCGCTGGTGATAGAACAAGCCAACAACCGAACCTATGCTGCCCAATGGGTGCTAAAACAACTTTTGGAAAATGGCTAAACTTCAATTGGTTAAAATCGGAGGAAATGTAATTGAAAATCGGGAGGCTCTTGCTGATTTTTTAGCAGATTTTGCCACCTTACAAGGTCCTAAAATTCTGGTACACGGCGGGGGAAAAGAAGCTACGCAACTGGCTGAAAAATTGGGGATTCCGGTTCAACTTATAGATGGCAGAAGGGTGACTGATGCGCAAAACCTGGAACTGATTACCATGCTTTATGCCGGAAAACTCAACAAAACCATAGTGGCTAAACTTCAAGCTTTAGGGTGCAACAGCTTAGGACTCAGCGGTGCAGATGGGAATAGCATACGCGCCCAAAAAAGACCGACCGACCCCATAGATTTTGGCTATGTGGGAGACCTTACTCAGGTAAATGATTCCTTTTTTAAAATTCTTTTGGACCAAGGAATTAGTCCCGTATGCTGTGCCTTGTCACACGACGGTAAAGGGCAATTGCTCAATACCAACGCAGATACGATTGCCGCTACATTAGCAGCCTCACTTTCTGCTCACTTTGAAGTTAGTTTACACTATTGTTTTGAAAAAAAGGGAGTACTTCTGGATCTAGATGATGAACATTCCGTTATTCAAACCTTAAATAAATCAAGCTACAAACAATTAAAAGCGGAAGGAGTTTTGCATACCGGAATGCTCCCCAAACTCGAAAACTGTTTTGCGGCACTCGATGCAGGGGTTGCTCAGGTTCGAATAGGAAGTCCAAAAATGATAACTGAAAGCGCAAACTATACTCAAATAATAAACTGATGCTTATACCTAACGCCATTGCACTTTTACAAGACCTGATCCGACTGGAATCTTTTTCAGGGGCGGAAGAGGCCACTGCCACACGAATTGAACAGTGGTTTTCGACTAACGGTATTCCTTTTCAAAGGAAGGACAATAACGTATGGGCTACCAATAAGTTTTTTGATTCTCAAAAACCAACCCTACTCTTAAATTCGCACCACGACACCGTACAACCCAATCAGGGGTATACCCGAAATCCTTTTAGTCCGGATATTGAAGGGGGGAAACTTTACGGTTTGGGGAGTAATGATGCGGGAGGAGCCTTGGTTTCTTTGCTGGCTTGTTTTACTCATTTTTATAATCAAGAAAACCTTCAATACAATTTGCTCATGGTTGCCTCTGCAGAAGAGGAAAGTGCCGGAAAGAAAAGCTTGAGATACCTACTGCCCGATCTTCCTCCTATTGATGTGGCTATCGTCGGGGAACCCACCCTTATGGATTTAGCAATAGCCGAAAAGGGCTTGGTGGTTTTTGATCTCTGTGTTAAAGGAACAGCAAGTCATGCGGCCCATCCCAATGAGGATAACCCCTTGATGAAACTTCCTAAACTCATTCAAGCGATTGAGGAACTTCGCTTCGATCAAGTATCTCCTGTATTAGGCCCTGTAAAAGCAACCTTAACCCAAGTAGAAGGAGGCAGTCAACACAATGTAGTTCCTTCAGAAGTTAATTTGGTACTTGATGTTAGGGTAAATGAATGCTATACCAATGAAGAAATTGAGCAATACGTAAAATCCAGTTTAGACTGTGTGGTCAACGCTCGCTCATTACGACTGAAAAGCTCTTCCATTGCAGCCGAACATCCTCTAGTAAAAGCAGGGATAGCGCTGGGTAGAAAAACCTATGGCTCCCCCACCCTTTCCGACCAAGCGGGATTGGATTGTCCTTCGTTAAAATTAGGCCCTGGAGATTCGACTAGGTCGCATTCTGCTAACGAATTTATCTTTGTTAAGGAAATCGAAGAAGGGATCACTTTTTATATCAACTTGTTAAATCAAATTTTATAGGCTTATGAAACTATGGCAAAAAAATACCCCATCACATGAAAAAATTGACCATTTTACCGTAGGCAATGATCGTACGTATGATTTGGCATTAGCTCCTTATGACTGTATCGCTTCGAAAGCACATGCGCAAATGCTTGGTGAAATTGGACTGCTCAGTTCAAAAGAGGTAGAGGAGGTAACCCAGGCTTTAGAGGTTATTTTAAACGAAACACTAAACGGAGCCTTTGTCATCGAAAAAGAATTTGAAGACATGCATTCCAAAATTGAGTTTTTGTTGACGGAACAATTAGGAGATTTAGGTAAAAAAATTCATACGGCTCGTTCGCGAAACGATCAAGTATTAGTTGCCCTACAATTGTATGTTAAAGAAGAGCTTACACAAATCAAAAAAGAAGTAATCCAGTTGTTTGATTTGCTGCTTGAACTAGCCGACAGAAATCAACAGGAACTACTCCCCGGATATACCCATATGCAAGTGGCCATGCCGTCCTCCTTCGGACTGTGGTTTTCAGCCTATGCGGAAAGCTTGGTAGATGATGTAGCCTTCCTCAATACAGCCTTCCAGTTGGCAGACCAAAATCCCTTAGGAAGTGCTGCGGGCTTTGGCAGTTCTTTCCCCATCGACCGAGATTTCACAACCCAAGCCTTAGGCTTTGAGACATTAAAGTACAATGTAGTGGCCGCTCAAATGGGACGTGGTAAAGTAGAAAAAGCTACGGCTACGGCCATAGGAATGTTGGCTGGTACACTAGCCAAACTAGCGATGGACATCTGCATGTACATGGGTCAAGATTTTGATTTTATTCGATTTCCTGAGGAATTGACTACGGGTTCAAGTATCATGCCTCATAAAAAAAACCCAGATGTTTTTGAATTAATACGAGGAAAATGCAACCTACTCCAAGGCCTCCCACAACAATTGGCTCTGTTGACTTCTAATCTGCCCAGCGGATACCACAGAGAAATGCAGCTGGCAAAAGCACCTCTGGTAGAAGCCGTTCAAGAAATCAAAGCTTGTCTTGAGATGATGCGCTTTAGTCTATCCAAAATTGAGGTTAGAAAAAACATTACCGAGGATTCTAAATACGATTACCTCTTTAGTGTGGACACACTCAATGAATGGGTAAAACAAGGTATGCCTTTTCGAGAGGCCTATCAAAAAATGGGTAAGGAAATAGCTTCGGGCAATTACCAACCAAAACGCGATTTAGACCACCGTCATATAGGGAGCCTAGGCAACCTACAATTGGATGCCATTCGAGCTAAAATGAACTCTATAAATTCTTAGAAGTCC
>JALQVM010000124.1 GCA_023263685.1 Flavobacteriaceae bacterium
TTTGGTAGATGAGTTTAACCGTCGTTTTTCAGAAGCGGTGGACAACCTCAAGTTTGGAATGCCTTGGGAAGATACTTTTTTAACGCCACTGCCGGAACCGGCAAAGCCCGACTATATCGAAGAGCTTATTGAGGATGCCAAAGCAAAAGGGGCTCAGATTTTAAACCAAAAGGGAGGGGTAAAGTCGGTTAATTACAACTTTCCAGCGGTCTTGTATCCTGTGACTGAAGAAATGAAAATATCATTCAACAGAAGAACAGTTTGGCCCCGTTATCCCCATTGTACCCTATAAAGAAATAGAAGAACCTTTGGACGCCATGGCGGCCTCGGACTATGGCCAACAGGTCAGTTTGTTTGGACGTGATATTCGAAAAATCGGACCGCTTATTGACACCTTAGCAAACTTGGTGTGTCGTGTGAATTTAAACTCGGCCTGTCAGCGTGGACCCGATGTGTATCCATTTACTGGAAGAAAAAATTCAGCCGTGAGTACCTTAAGCGTATACGATGCCTTGCGCTCTTTTTCAATTCGAACCTTTGTAGCATCAAAAGATACTGCCTATAACAAAGAGATTTTGGAAAGTTTGCTCAATTCAGAATCCTCCAACTTTGTATCTACGGAATATCTTTTGTAAAGGATGTTGCGGTTTTGTTTGTACAATCGGTTTGATTGATCTTTTGAAAGCATAGGATGTAAACGGAAATGCTTACTTTGGAGCATCAAATTTTTAAATCAGTTGTTTTGAATAGAAATTTCCTTTATGCCCTTGTACTTATGATTGGCACCTCGGTGTTGATCAGTGCATGTTCCCCTTTAAGAAAATACGATTCCAAAGATAGAGCCTGGGCCTTACCCGAAATCGAGGCTTTTGAGCAATTGGACGCCACTACCGATTATGCAGACGATGCCATACTTTTTATCGGAAGTTCCAGTATTCGGTTGTGGAAGACTTTGGAAGCGGACATGAACCCCTATGCAGTGATCCAACGAGGGTATGGGGGCGCCCACTTTAGAGATATGGTATTTTTTACCGACCGGATTTTAGCAGACCACAAATTGAGTATGGTGGTTTGTTTTGTTGCTAATGATATCAGTGGGTCATCCAAAGACGGCACACCCCAGGAGGTTCTAGGCTTGTTCAAGCATTTTGTTAAGCAAGTTCGTGCCAAACATCCCTCCATACCCATTCTCCAAATTGCCGTGACACCCACGCAAAGCCGATGGAAACATTGGGATAAAATCAATCAGGTCAATCAATTGATGCAGGCCTATTGTGAGGAGACAGACAAGCTCTATTTTGTCAATACCGTCCCCACCTATTTAGATGCCAAGGGCCAACCCAAACCCGAGTGGTTTGTCCGAGATCAGCTGCATCTCAACACTAAGGGCTATGAAGTCTGGAGCGGACTGATAAAGTCAGAGATAGAGCGTGTCAAAGCATTAAATTAAGTTCTTTTACGTAGTCTAGTAAAGACAAAGGCTTGATCCGTATCAAAAGGCGTTTTGTGGGTTATTTCCCTGCATTCTTCCTGTTGGTAGTGATCTTCGAAGCAACGAGCCAAACTGTTGCAGTTGTATTGTGTGACGGCTAGACCGCTGCATTTTTCTGGTCCTGAAGTAGCAAAAGTTCCGATGACCAGGCAGTCGGCACCGGATTGGTTCACGAGCGCACGGTAGGTTTCAATCTCATGAGATTGGATTAGAAAATGGAATGAAGCCCGGTCGTGCCAAAGACTGTAGTTTTGCGTTGGACTGAAGTTCAATACATCGCTTTCAATCCACTTTACTTGGACCGCAAGAGGGCCAAGACGTTTTTTTGCACGTTCCAGCGCTTTGGCTGAAATGTCTAATACACTCAGGTCTGTATAGCCTAATTGAAGCAAGGCATCAACAAGCAAACTGTCCCCCCCTCCCACGTCGATGATGGGGTCATTTTTTTGCAAACCAAAGGCTTGGATGGAATCTACCGAAGTTTGAGGATAGGCTTCAGTCCAGCTGACTTGTTCCGGGGGTTTGGTTTGGAAAACAGTTTCCCAATGCTGCTTTTTTTGATTCATGTATTAAAGGTTTAACCAATAGTTGATTTTGAGCGTAAGATTCCATCCGCTGCTTAGTTCAGGAATCTTCATTTCGTTGCTGTTGAAGACCAAAAAGATGTCGGAAGCAGGTTGGTAGCGCCATTGAAATCGGGAATTGAAATTCCAAAGTCCCAACTGCTCGTTGTATTGATAGAGGTTGGAGAAAAAGAGTTTGTTGCTTAAGGTTAAGTTGGCTTTGATTCCCAAAAGCCAAAACGAATTGGTTTGCCAGGGTTGAGGCAATTCAATTGTATTGTAATTGGCTACCGTATTGATTTCAAGAAGGGGTTGAAATCGGTAGCCCAATTCGCTTAAAAAAGCACTGCGTTTGCCTTGGCTGTAGTATCCACCCGTCAAGACCCCTAAGGAGTAGGTCAACCGATTTTGGGGTTTCGAATCATAACTCGCGATAAAACTGGACCATTGGTGTTGGCTTCCTGCTTTTAAGGTTGCAAGTTGGGTGCGTATGGGATCAAAGTCTGTAAGCAGTTCCACATAATTTTCATTCCAGCTTAAGGAAAAACGACTTCTGTTTTTAAAATTAAAGAGATAAGTAAATTCATCTGTCTGGTCTTTTTTTTCAAAGCTCGTATCGAAGAAATAGGTCCTGCCCAGTTGAGGGCCATGCGATAAAAGGAGGGTCTCCGTTTGGGTGTAAAATAAATGTCCCCCCGTGGTTTGAAATTTGATGTAGTTTTTTCTCGGTACAAAGCCTACTTCCGCGTCGTAATCCCCACTTACATATTCCTGCTGAACCCTCCAGTTCCACCGGGTAGATTGGTATCCAATATGAGAGGCAAACACCCCTCCTTGCTGGTCTTTATTTGTATCAAAGGACTTGAGTAAAAGCACTTTACTGTCCCAAAGATTGTCGGTTGAAAAATAGTTGTACTCCAGTCCTAGATTCCGATTGTAATTTGAGGCTCCCGCTTGCTTAGACGAGTTTACGCCCTGTTTGTTTACAAAAAGCATGCTGATATTGGATCGGTCTAAAACCTTACGCTGAACGGTAAAAACTCCAAAATTTTCTGCTCCTAAGCCCAGGTTTTCGTCTTTTTGGGTCTGGACATCCATCACTCCAATCCTCCAGTTTTCATCTACATTTCCACTGAGACGAACTCCCCCAACGATGGGGACGTTTAAACCTATTCGACGGGAAAAAAACGGGCGAATACCTCGGTAACCAAAATTCGAGAACAGGTCCGCATTTTCTAGAAAAAATTGTCTTCGTTCTGGAAAAAACAACTCAAACCGATCGAGGTTGGTCACTTGCTGGTCAACTTCTGCCTGGGAGAAATCCGGATTTACGGTAAGGTCCAAATTTAGGGCAGAGGTCAAATTGTATTTGAGGTCGCCCCCTAGTTTAAAGGCATTTTTGGTAGTGCTTGTAGGGGTATTTACCACATTATTTGACACATAAGGAATCAGGGATACATTGCTGCCTTGTGGGGGAGGTGGGGTAGACCAAACCAAGGCACCTGCATAGGCAAGTGAGACCGAAGGAAACTGCCTTGGAACGGGAGCCCAACTTGATTTTTCACTTGCTTTTAAATCCAGTCGACTGAAGTTGATGCCCCATCTGCGGTTACCCTCTTCATAGCGAATGGATTTAAAGGGAATCGCGATTTCACCCACCCATTTATCACGATCGAAACGCACTTCTGAATACCATTTGGTGTCCCAGTTTAAATCTACATTTCTGCCGTTGTACATAGTCCCATCCCACTGCGCTCCGTAGGCATTTAGCCCAAAGGCAAAACCCGTACTTTGATTGTCAAAAGGGTCTAGAGCCACGAGAAAATTATCGTTTTTGCCAAAGGAGAAATCGCGCTGGAGCGACTCTACCACATAATCGCCCTGCACGGCGTTGTTAAAAAAGATGATTGCGATGTAGAGGTATTCGTCGTCAAAGGCTACCCGAGCTTCGGAAAATTGGGTAGCTTTACCCGTGTCTACAGGGGTAATCATAAAAAAGTCTTTCCCTACCGAGGCTTCGCTCCAGGTCTTTTCATCGAGTACTCCGTCAATGACAATGGGTTCATTTGTTTTCTTTATTTCAATTTGAAAAGCTTCAAAATTTATTTGAGCATTGCTCGTAAAGACGCTTAGAAATAGGGCTATTCCTAAGACCAAAGGGCTGGGTTTTACTATCAAGTTGTTCGCGTTGTTAAAGTACACTAAAAGTACGGTTTTAAGACGAGAGTTTAAGGCTTTACCTTTTCAATAAAATCAGTCCATTGTTCCACCCAATGCATCCATTGGTAGGAGGGGAGTCCTTTTGTTAAGTTGTCTTTTGCTTGCTGATAGGTTTGAGGCTCCAATAATTTTTTGATACCCGCAGCAATAGCTTTTGGATTCTTTTGAACACAGACGCCTGTTTGATCTTTTTTAATGGGGGTGTTCAGTCCCACTATATCCGACACAACGAGAGGTTGATTGTAAAAATAAGCCAGAGGGGTTACCCCACTTTGAGTAGCGGTATGGTAGGTTTG
>JALQVM010000125.1 GCA_023263685.1 Flavobacteriaceae bacterium
ATGAAGCTATGGGAGCCTTTACCACGGCTTCCTATTTTACTGGAGCAGGTTTGTCTTTATTTGCTCCTCCACCGCTGATCCGCACCAAAACCAAAGGGTTAAATTCTATCAAAGCACATCGATGGTTGGCCACGGTACATTTTTCTGCAATGGTAGCGACAAATCTTTTAGCAGAAAATGACCGAAAATATCACAGAGCGGCTTCATTTACCTTGTTTGGGAGTTATGCCTTAGCCATTCTTTCATTTAAATTTTAATCATGATACGATCTATATTTTTTGCCTTATTGGGTATGGCTATAATCCCGCTGTATGCCCAAGAACAAAAATGGCAACTCAACACTCAAAAAAGTGAGATTATCTATGCAGCAAATCACCTGCTTCATCCGTGGAAAGGGGTCAACAAAAACGCTAGAGGTGTTTTAGTAGTAAACCCTGAGAGTATGCAGCTCAAAGAGATCGCTGTTTTGGCACTCGTTAGAGATTTTGACAGCAATAACGAAGGACGGGATGCACATGCCCTTGAAGTTTTGGAGGCTTTATCCTATCCGGAAGTGCGTTTTTATTCCAACCTAATTGAAAACCAAGAGGATGCCTTGTTGGTTCACGGCGTGTTGGATTTTCACGGCGTTAAAAAAAACACGAGTATCGTGGTTCGCCAAAAGAACAAAGACGATCAATTGGTATTGAGCGGAACTTTTGAAATAAAGCCCTCCCTGTTTGAGGTACCCCTTCCTTCCTTTATGATGGTTAAAATGGACGATGCACTCACTTTTGAATTTAACCTGGAATTTACTCCATGAAAGCCATTCCTATAGCCTCGCTTTGTGAGCAATCTGTTTTTGAAAAAATCTATAAACAATACGCACAGCAGCTGTATCGGTTTTTAATTTATTCCTTTAAAGACAAGACACTTTCCGAAGATATTACCCAAACTGTTTTTTTAAAGTTGTGGGATACGTGTGACCAATTTGAGTTGCATAACATTAAGAGTCTCATTTTTACTATGGGGAAAAATTTAAGTTTAAATGAATTAAAACGGGCTGCCTATACTCAAGGGGAGCCCTCAAACGAGATTCGCTTTTCGGAGTCGCCAGAGGAGGTGTTGGAGGAAAAGCAGTTTAAAGAAAAACTAACGAATGCGATTGATCAATTGCAAGAAAACGAACGGGTTGTTTTTTTGATGAATCGAATAGACCAGCTAACCTATTATGAAATTGCGGATCGATTGGAGATCAGTCAAAAAGCCGTTGAAAAAAGAATGCATACAGCATTAAAGAAACTACATGATCTTGTAGGTGTGGATTTAAAAAGAAAAAAGCGATGAACAAAACTACCTACCTGGCCTCTTGGATGGAGGGAACATTAAGTGACCTTGAGCTGGAACAAATTGAAGGTAAAACCGCTTTAAATCGGTATAAAAAAATTAAAGAAGTTGCTGCGCAACTGAGGGTCAACGATAGCGAATTTCTAGGCTGGGAGCATTTTTCTCAACAACTTTCTGAAAAAATCCCGGTACAAAAAAAATCTACAATCTGGATTTATTCTCTGGCTGCTGGTTTTGCAATTTTGGTTGGAATAGGAAGCTTTTTACTTTCACAAAAACAATACCTGGCCACTGACAGCTTCAGTCAAATTGAACTTGCAGACAGCAGTGGAGTAACACTTGCCCCAGGTGCCACTTTGCAGCACAGACGAAGTTTTAACCTATTCAACCGAACGCTCCAAATGGAGGGTGAAGCCTTTTTTGAGGTTGAAAAAGGAAAGCCTTTCAGGGTCAATACTCCAAACGGTAGGGTGGAAGTTGTAGGTACCGCATTTAAAGTAATCAGTATTGCAGGCTTTTTTAAAGTAGTGTGTACGGAAGGAATAGTAAAAGTGAGCCAAGAAGGAAACTCTTATGTTTTAAACAAAGGCTACTCCTATGACAGTACCGACCAAATGATCAAAAAGGTAGACCTCAGCCCCTACAAAAACAATTCAACCAATTACTACAATAGTGTTCCTTTGGACTATATTGTTCAACTGGTGAGTACGATATATGGCATTACCATAGAATTAAACTCCATTAAAAACAATTACTTTACGGGCCTCCTTCCGCTTGATGATCGAGAAAAAGCACTTAAATCCATAAGTTTGCCTTTTTCGTTTAAAGTCGTTGAGCAGCGTACCAATGAATATCTGTTAGTGGGTGAATAAGATGAGGTTTTTTATTGCGTTGTTTCTCAGCTGTTCTTTACCATTAGTAAGTCAGGAACCGGTCCTTACCTTAAAAAAATCTCTTTTTGAGGCTCAGGAACAATTCCATGTTACGTTTACCTTTGACGACACCCTAATTTCTGGATTTATTGCTTTTTCTGAACCGCTTCCAGATTCACTGGAGACATTTCAAACGATTCTTCAAAACGAATACAGTCTAAAAAGCAGTCAAGAGGGCAATACGATTATTCTTTCCCGATTGTACAACTCCAACCAAACTACCTGTGGGTATGTAAAGAGTGACTTAACTGAAACTGTATTACAAAACACCTTAGTGCTTTTCGGAAAGCAATACGCCTATGTAGACAATTTGGGATATTTCTTTTTTCAGAACCTCAACGATGAACTAAATGAGCTCGTTTTTACCTCTGAAAAATATGGGAGTACCAAACAGTCCGTAAACCGATCTGAGGACTGTCCAGTATACTACATCAACAGCAATGAAATTGGATTGAATGAGGTAATTGTCAATTATATTTCTCCTCCCATTGAAAAAGGATTTGCGGGAAATTTTGAATTCAACCTGTCTCAATTTCGGTCCAGTCCTGGTTCTATCAACCCGGATTATTTTGAATTGTTAAAACTGATCCCCGGGATAAACACCCCCAATGAAGACAATCAACTCTTTATAAGAGGCGGAACACCCGATCAGAACCAAATTCTTTGGAATCAAATTAGACTGTACCAAAACAACCATGCCAATGGATCTTTGGCTTCTTTAAATCCCTACAGTATTGACAACATCAAACTGTATGTTAAAGGGGTTCCCTCCTCCTACGGTGATCATACTTCTGGATTAATCCTGTTGGATAATTACAATTCAGAAACCAAACCCCTGGTAGGTTCTTTTGGAATTGGTTTGTTAGATAGCGATCTGGTAGCCAGTGCCAACTATCAAGATAAGGTTCAGTTGAATGTCTCCGCACGGTCCTCATTCAATACCACCTTGTCTGATCAATTTCAAACCAACACTTTCAACAAAATAGAAGTAACCAACCCCGAACAAAAACAGGTTTTTTCCCAACAAAAAATCTACTATAACGATTTTAGTTTCTCCTCCAGAGTCCAGTTCAATGAAGCGGTCAATGTCGATTTTCACGGCTTTTATATGGAGGACCAAATCGGTTATGAACTGCTGCAAGAAAATATTGATTTTAGTGATTTTCTCACTACAAAAAGTGCGGGTTTCGGCTTAAGAACCTCACATAAAAAAGAAAACTGGACCCACCGTTACAACCTGTCGTTTTCAGATTATCAATTGGGATACGAACGTCAGCTCATACAATATGAGCAGGATGAAAACGAGGAAAATGGGGAAAAAGAACTCGAAGACCTTACCGAGAGAAAAAATCAAATTCAAGAAATTCTTTTCAGTTCCAATCACAAGACAAAACTGGCAAACCAATTCAGCCTGACTGCGGGATCAGAATTGATTTACCGAGAGTTGGGACTCTTTAATCAAAATACAGTAAATGAGGTTGAACGGTTGTTGGAGGAATCATTAACTGGATTTAATTTTTCACTTTTTTCTACCCTTTCTACTTCCCTGTTTAAAAACAACACTATAGATTTTGGGTTGCGTTATAATTATTTTCAATCCTTGGGAAGTTCACGCATAGAACCCCGTTTAAATCTGTCCCAAAAAATGGGACGCTCCTGGTTGGTCAACGCTTCGTATGAAAAAAAATCCCAAACCATTTATCGAAGCAATGAAACCATCCAAAACACGACTACCCGCGCCAATAACTTATGGACTTTTTCTGGCAATGAATTTTATCCGCTACTAAAATCAACCCAATACAGTCTTGGTTTGACCAGAAAAGGGAAAAGAACAATTTTAGATTTTGATCTCTACAACCGAAAATTGGATGGGATCAGTACGTTTAATTTCGGATATGTAGACAGAAACGACCGAGACTTTCATCTTGGAGAATCTGAAGTTTTTGGACTCGATCTGTTTTTTCAAAAAAGTTGGTCGCATTTAAACCTATGGACGAATTACAGTTTCCAAGACAATAAAAATAGGTTTGATGATTTAAAGGGAGGGGTGTGGTTTAACAGCAATTTTCTAGTCAAGCACTTGCTCACCCTAGGGGCTAACTACCAATACAAAGGCTGGACTTTAAGTTCAAACTTTACCTACAGAAGTGGTGTGCCCTATTCCAAACCTTCCGGATTCCTGCTTGAGAATCAAAACTATATACTTCAAT
>JALQVM010000126.1:0-239 GCA_023263685.1 Flavobacteriaceae bacterium
GGATTATTCAAATTGGCATGAATAGAATCTGTAAATACGTCCAGCCCCCCCATATGGCGAGCTGCTTGAGTACCATTAAAATTTCTTTCCCCCAATCCCGCTGAGGAATAGGGAGAAACCGATCCACTTTGAGCATTAGCCAGGTGGACAACAGCTATAGAAAATAAGATACTTAGAATTCGTATCATGAATTTTGATTCAATGCTAAGAGGTAATTCAAACCTTTAGCTAAAAAATTT
>JALQVM010000126.1:249-4402 GCA_023263685.1 Flavobacteriaceae bacterium
CCTGTTAAAATTACCGTTAAATTTTTCTTTTTTTTTGTGTAGTAATCAATAATCCCCTCTATTTCATGGACGATACCAAAGTAAACACCCGCATGCATTGCCTCTTGAGTAGAGACTGCAGTAGGTTGCTTCGCATGCTCAAAATTTAAGGCAGGTAAAGTACCTGAAAATTCGTGCATTCCTCTATAGCGCATCTCAAATCCTGGACTAATTGCCCCACCATGATGTACCGCTTTAGCATCTAAATAATCATAAGTGATACAACTCCCTAGATCAATTACCAAAACCTCTTGGCCAGGGTAATGCAGGCAACAAGAGGCCAAAAGTGCGATGCGGTCTGCCCCTAATTTATTTTTAGGCTTGTAGCGGGTTTGAAATGGAAGAATAAGATCTGTACTACAATGCCAAACCTCAAAATTAAGTAAAAGGGTTTTTAGCGCTTCGGAAAAGGTTGTATTGACATCTGAAATAATCACCTCATTAATTTGAGGATAGTCCCTTATAATTTGTCCGAGTTGTGTTTTCCAGTTTTTCAGCTGATCGCTAAAGGTTTCTAGGTGTGTATCCTCTTTAAAAAGAAAAGACTTGATTTGGGTATTGCCGATATCAATAGCAAGTTGCATCTGCTTTGTTGTTGAGGGTTTAAAATTACAAAGAAAATCGTTCAAAAGTTTTTGCACGGAAAGAAAACCCCATTATATTTGCACTTGCTTAAGAGCGGGTACCTTAGCTCAGTTGGTAGAGCAAAGGACTGAAAATCCTTGTGTCCCTGGTTCGATTCCTGGAGGTACCACATTTTAACCCTGTAAGTCTCTGATTTACAGGGTTTTATTTTTTGATTATCTCCTGTGTACCACTATGTGTACCATTTTCTCAAAGTAATCGAGAGAATTCAACAAACGATTCCAATTGAATTGAGTAAGCTAACTTCTCTGCATCAAATTGAAGGTAATTGGATTTTATTACCCGATATGTTTTAAAAATGATGCATTTTTGATACTTTAAAATTTAAACCTTTCACTTTGATCATCAAAAAATACACAGTTTATTGAGAAACTAACATTCCTAAATAAGCTGTGAAGAAAAATCCACTCCCTATGAAATTACTTAATTTACAACATCTTAAAGCATACCGCCTTTGTGCAGGTCTGTTTGTCTTATTCAGCTGTCAAACGGAGCCTCAAATTAAGCAAGTAGCGCTTCAATCAAAAAGCGTAAAGCTCATTGAAAAGGACGGCTTCCAATTCAAAGATTTGAATGCAAATGCTCAGCTTGATCCTTATGAAGACTGGCGCCTTTCCCCTTCAGCACGAGCGGCAGATTTGTTGGATCAAATGACCCTGGAACAAAAAGTTGGGTTTATGCTGATCAGTACTATACGAATGGAAAACGAACCCGGATTTGGAGCTCGAGCCGAAGATACCCCACCCATAGGGGAAGGCTTTAACGAAAAAGACGTGGAATCGGATATAAATTTTTTTACTCGGGTTCCCTTAGACGATACGTTCCTCTCTGCCGCTGGAACAACCAAAGCTGTACGTGATTTTCACGGGCGCCATTTTATTTTGAGAGCAAATCCTAAAGTGACAACCTTAGCCAATTGGCAAAACAATCTTCAAGCCTTATGTGAGGCACAACCTTTGGGGATACCTGCCATTATTGCCTCCAACCCAAGAAACCATACTACTTCAGACGCTTCTGTAGGACTGAGTTTAGGCAAAACGGCGTTTTCACAATGGCCTGGAGAATTGGGACTTTCTGCCAGCCGTGACCTAAACCTTATCTCCCAATTTGCTGACATTGCCCGCCAAGAGTGGCGTGCCGTAGGACTCAGAAAAGGATATATGTATATGGCCGACCTAAGCACAGAACCGCGTTGGCAACGTATAGAGGGTACTTTTGGCGAAGACCCTCAATGGGTGGCCCAAGTTATGCGTACCCTCGTTACCGGTTTTCAAGGCTCTCAGTTAGGGGATCACTCTGTGGCCCTTACCACCAAACACTTTCCCGGGGGAGGCGCTACGGAAGGCGGACAAGATCCTCATTTCAAATGGGGAAGAAGAGAAATTTTTGAAGGGGGGGCTTTTGAAAAACACCTCATTCCCTTCAAAGCCGCTATAGACGCGGGTACTTCCGCCATCATGCCGTATTATTCTTTTCCCGTACATACCCCGTATGACACCTTGGGCTATGCTTTTAATAAACCCGTTTTGACCGACCTATTACGCAATAAATTAGGATTCCAAGGGATCATTAATTCAGATACTGGTCCGATCCGAATGATGCCTTGGGGCGTAGAAAATTTAAACGTAAGGGAGCGCTACAAATTGGCGCTTGAAGCAGGGATTAATCTGTTTTCAGGTTCTGCTGACCCAGCACAACTCCTTGCAACCGTCAAAGAAAATCCTGAATTAATGCATTTGGTGGATGACTCTGTACAGCGGCTGCTGATTGAAAAATTTCAATTAGGGCTGTTTGAAAATCCCTATGTAGAAGCAGCTGCTGCCGAAAAAATTGTGGGCAATCCAGAATTTATTCAAGCTGCCCATAATGCCCACCAAAAATCCATCGTTCTTTTACGTAATGAGACTCTGGAAAATACACCCGTTTTACCGCTAAAACCCAAAACAAAACTGTATGTGGAGGTGGCAGAACAACCCATTGCAGATCTTGGTGCTTTTAAAGACCTTAGCCTGGTGTCTTCCCCAGAAGAGGCCGATGTACTGCTTTTTTGGATCGTCCCTAAAGGGAAGTCTCTTTTTCAATCCAAAGGACAACCCATTTCTCTGCGTTTGTCCGACAATAAAGTCAAAGTAGACCGCATAAAGCAACTCAGTGCCCAAAAACCAACTCTTTTGGCTATCAACTACACCAATCCCTGGGTCATAGACGAAATATACTCTTCTACAACCCCCCAGGTCAAAGGGGTTCTTGCCACTTTTGGTACCACCCTAGAAGCCCTTTTGGATATTGTTTCTGGAGCTGCTTCTCCCGTAGCGAAGATGCCGTTTTCTACTCCTGTTTCAGAAAAAGCTGTAGATCAACAAAAAGCTGACGTACCCGGTTTTGAAGAGCAAGAGGAAAATTATGCCCTCTTTCATTACGATGAAGGAATGAGTTTTTAAACTAATGTAATGGCAAAGATTCTTTTGATGAGCCTGGGGTCTCGCGGAGACATGGAGCCCTTTTTCTCCTTAGGAGAAGAATTGCTCGACCAGGGACACAAAATTGCTTGCTGTATGCCCGCTCAATTTGAAACGTCTGCCCTAGAGTTAACACCCCATTTTTATGCAGAAGACAAGGGTTTTATCGAACTTATTGAGGGGCCTGATATCAAAAAAATTCTCGGTCAGGTGGGTAGCGGATTTTCACGTTTGCTTACCCTTATTAAACTAAGGAATCAGGTAAAGTCGATCCAAGAGCAAATGATTGAGGATCAAGAACGCGCCGTGAGGGACTTTAACCCTGATCAAATTATTTTTCACATCAAATGCATTTACCCCGTGATTTGGGCGCTTCAGTTTAAGGGAAAGGTGTCCTTACTCAGTCCCATGCCTGCCTTATTAGACCCTGTAGAGGACATTCCTCATATAGGTTTTGGAAAAGCCCGTTTTAAAGCTTGGAATTTAAGGACCTATAAAATTGCTGAATACGCTTTGATAAAACAGTCCATTTTGGGTTACGGCAAATCTTTTTTAAAAAAGCATCAGATTCAACTTTCACCAAAGGCTTTAAAAACCTTTTACAGGGAAAAACTGCCGGTGGAATATGCCATTTCTGAAGCGCTCTTCCCACGACCGAACTATTGGCCTGATCGGGCGAAAATCACAAAATTTCGAGAACGGAAAAATAATTCATTTACCCCTACGGAAGCATTGAAAAAATTTCTTGCAGATAACCCAAATCCCGTCTATGTAGGCTTTGGCAGTATGGTAAACGCTCAACCCAAACAAATTGCCTTAGACGTTTTGGCGGTTTGTGAAAAATACCAAGTCCCCGTACTTCTGAATGAATCCTGGGGAGGAATAGAATGTCCTGATGTGCTGCCTCAATGGGCATTTAAAATCAAAGATGTTCCGTTTCACTTTCTATTCCCTTTGCTTCGTTGTGTGATTCACCACGGCGGTTCTGGCACTACCCATACGGCTTTTAT
>JALQVM010000127.1:0-264 GCA_023263685.1 Flavobacteriaceae bacterium
TGGCATATAATAAATCTAATTACCCATTTTTATGGGCGTGCAAATGTAGAATAATTTTTTGTGGATTCAAACCCTTCAATTGTAATTTTTTAACAATTCTTTAAAAAAACGAAATCACTCAAAATTTTAATCCTTGAAATCAATTGAGAGCAGATTTTTTTTCGCTTTAAAAGAGGGAGAAAATTGAGCAAATTAATTTAGTAAATAATTTTTAAGGGTTTTTGACCTATTTATCCTAAAAAATCAAAATTTCTTGAAAAAATT
>JALQVM010000127.1:274-4360 GCA_023263685.1 Flavobacteriaceae bacterium
TTTGCTGCCAAGTTTAACCAAATCTACCTAACCTATGAAAAAACAGTCTTTGTTTTTGACCCTATTGGGGATTTTAATGGTGCAATTCGGAGTTGCACAACAAAAAACAATCACAGGAATAGTAACTGATGAAAATGGATTACCCCCCCTGGGGCAACAGTAGTTGTCGAAAATACAACAAGAGGTGTCTCTACAGACTTCGATGGAAATTACAGTATCGAAGCATCCGATAACGAAGTACTCATTATTAGCTTTGTGGGCTATACCGATCAAAAAATAATGATTGGAGCAGCGGACAGCTATGATGTAGGGCTTCAACCCGGAAACCAACTTGAGGAAGTGGTAGTCAATTCTTTAGGGATCAAGAGAGAAAAGCAAGCCTTGGGTTATGCCGTTTCGGAAGTAAATTCGGAAGCTTTAGAACAGCGTGCAGAAGGTGATGTGGGCCGTGTACTGGCCGGAAAAGCTCCTGGAGTTCAGATTACCAATCAGAGTGGTGTATCCAAACTAAAGAAGGGGGCTTACGATTTATCAAGCCCACTAAAAAATACCTTAAATACTATTTTAAATCGAATAGTGAACACTTAGAAACTTTTTTAAAAACCAAAAGAGGAGACTTAAAGGAGGAAGACTATTTGAGAAGACTAGTCCAATTTATGGATGAAATAAATCAAGAAAGTGAATAAAAAAAGAGTAGCATTCTAAAAAAATTATAATTTTGGGCAAAAAAAAATGGCCAGGCTAGTTACTATTGTCTTTATTATCTCCTGTCTAACTGCACTAGAAGCTCAGGATGCTCGCGGATATGGCGTAGGTTCAAACGGTGTTCGTTCGGACAGTCGTTTACTCGATCTCTTTGAGGATATGAAAAACAAGGTAACGACACAAACGCTTTCCATCAATCAAATTAAAGGCAGTCCCTACTATGACGAATCCTTCAAGTTGGCTGAAGTAGAATATTTTGGTAAAATTCTGGAAGAAAAAACCTATTTGCGTTACAATGCTTTTAGCGACGAATTGGAAATGGTTTCCAATCCCCAACTTAAAGAATCCGAAACCATTTTAATCAAAAACAACAAAGTAGCATGTGTTATTGACGGGCTTTCTTACAGGTATTTGGGGTATTTGAATGAAGATGAACCCCCAGCCGTAGGCTATGTGATTGAACTTTTTAAGGGACAAAAAATTGCCCTCTACGAGAGAAATGAAAAAATTTACATGGAAGCTACCCAAGCCCGAACCTCTCTTGAACGGTCTTTCCCAGCTCGATTTGTAGATAAAAAGCGGTTTTATATAGCTATAGATAATGGCTCCCTTGAAGAAGTAAAACTTTCTAAAAAGAAAATCCTCACCTCTTTGAAAAATTACAATGCTGAGATCAAATCTTTTATCTCAGAAACGGGTACCAAACTCAAAAATCCAGAAGACGTAATCGAACTTCTTGCGTTTCTTGAAGCAAAAATTTAATTTTTTTTCTCCTTCGGTTTACCCTCCAAACGCTCTGTTTAAGCATATTTATAAAATTATAAACAGCTTGAGAGTCACGTAAATACTAACTTAAGGACGATTTTTTTGCAAAAAATTAACATTTATTAACTATAAGTATTAAATTAGCGGTCTAAATTTATTTTAACATGAAACATTTATATTATTTGATGTCTTTGTTGCTATGCATTCAATTTGCAGTAGCGCAAAACACAATTACAGGTAATGTTACCGACGATCTAGGTGTACCTCTACCGGGGGCTACTATTCTAGAAGTAGGAACCAGCAACGGTACCACTACTGATTTTGACGGTAACTTTTCCATCACTGTTCAAGAGGGAGCTTCAATTTCTGCGAGTTTTGTAGGATATGAAACTGCAACTGCCCAAGTGAATGGACAAGACCAACTTAACTTTTCCTTACAAGAAGGTAATCAATTAGAAGAAGTAATTGTAACCTCTCTTGGGATTAAGCGTGAAAAGCAAGCACTTGGATACGCTGTATCTGAGGTTTCAAACGAATCGATCGAACAACGAGCTGAAGGAGATATTGGAAGGGTACTTACCGGTAAAGCTTCTGGGGTTCAAATCACCAACCAAAGTGGTTTGTCTGGTTCTGGAACCAGCATTGTGATTCGAGGGTTCAACTCGTTCTCTCAAGGTAACCAGCCTTTGTTCATTGTGGATGGAATTCCATTCAGTAGTGAAACAAATGCTCAAGGTAGCTTTGTTGACGGAAACAACGGATCGTCTCGTTTCTTAGATATAGATCCTAACAACATTGAATCTGTAAGTGTTTTAAAAGGTTTAGCTGCGGCGACACTTTATGGAACACAAGGACGTAACGGGGTAATTCTGATTACTACAAAGTCTGGAAGTTCTGCATCTGGAGAGCCAAGCAAAAACGAAATCACAGTTAACTCCTCTTACTTTAATGTTGAGTTCGCTTCTGTTCCTGATTATCAGAATCAATACGGAAACGGTTTCGATCAAGCATTTGGATGGTTCTTCTCAAACTGGGGACCTAGTTTTGACGAGGGTGGACCAGCAGGTTGGGGAGGACAATCTTCAATCAACGGAACACTTTCTGGTGCTCCTGGTTTTCTGAGACACCCTTACACAACTGCTAGTTCTGCTACAGGTATCCCACAAATTTTAGATGCTTTGGGTATCGCTAAAGATGCTACTTATGAGTGGAAGCCTTACGATAACATGAAGTTTTTTAGAACGGGTCATGTATTCAGTAATAACGTAAACGTTAGAGGGGCTAGTTCTGACGGAACAGTAAATTATAACATCAACTACGGTAACTTAGAAGATGTAGGATTTACTCCAGGAAACTCTGTAAACAGAAATACATTGAGTTTTGGAGGTAATGCGCAACTTTCTAATAAATTTATTGTAGGTGGTACATTAAACTTCGCTCAAACTAAATTCCAAACGCCACCCGTAGCCGCAGGTTACGGTAGTAACGTAGGGGGAGAAGGAGCATCTGTATTTGCAAATGTATTCTATACGCCTCGAAGTGTTGATTTGATGGGACTTCCTTATCAAAACCCTGTAACGGGTGAGTCGATCTACTACAGACAAAACAACTCCATTCAAAACCCAAGATGGACTGTAGATAATGCTGCAAACATTCAAAACACAAACCGTGTTTTCGGTGGGGCTAACATTTCTTACGGCATCAATGACAACCTTAACTTGGCTTACCGCTATGGTGTGGATGTATATTCTGAGAATAACATCAATTACGCAAACAAAGGAGGTAAAACAGGGAGTGTTGTAAACCAAAATGGTATCTACGAAACTTGGAACAATACCAAGGCTATCTACAACCACAACATCAACATCAGCGGTGATTACGATATCGACGATTTCGGTGTTACGTTCAACGTAGGGGTTGATTCTCGAAGCGATACATTTGATCAAAACGGAACACGTAGTACAGGTCAGCAAGTATTTAACGTACTTAGACACTTCAACTTTGAGCAACAAAACGAAATTCAATTTTTCGAGAGAAGAAATATTGTTGGAGCGTTTGCTCAAACTGAAATTGACTATGATCGTTGGATTTACCTAACCCTTGCTGCACGTAAGGACTGGGTATCTAACCTTGCTGAGGCTAACCGATCAATTATTTATCCTTCTGCAAGTGCTTCGTTTATTCCAACGCAAGCTTTTCCTGAGATTAAAAGTGATTTCTTAAGCTTACTTAAAGTAAGAGCAGGTTACGGAACTTCAGCAAACTTCCCATTCGGGTATCCTATTGCAGCAACGCTTAACCTAGATACTCAATCATTTATCAAAAATGGAAACTATGTAATCTCTAATACTTCCGGTTCTGTGTTGGGTAACCCAAACTTAAAGCCTGAGCGTATTGATGAGATTGAATTTGGTGTTGAAGGGCGTTTCCTTAATAATAGACTCAGTTTAGACCTTTCAATCTATAACAAGAAAACAAATGATTTGATTATCAACAGGCCTTTGGATCCTTCTACTGGATATACTTCAACACAGACCAATATTGGTTTGATTGAAAATAAAGGAGTTGAAGTAGATCTTTCTATGGATTGGTTCCAGAGTATGGACGGATTCAACT
>JALQVM010000128.1 GCA_023263685.1 Flavobacteriaceae bacterium
CGATTGTTTTTCGGTGCCCTTTATCGTTATGAGCATGCACATTACGCCTGACAAGACCGTGCCGTATCCGGAGTCGCTAGAGCCGGAGGTGGCCTCGACACTTCGTGAAAACATGCAGATTGCGTCAAACACCGCCGAGGTGTTGAAGGCGCTAGGCGCACAAGTCGACGATGACCCCGAAGCGCAAGGCAAAGCGGACGAGGTATTCAAAGACTTCGCAGAACGGGCGAAGCAGCAATACGAACAAATAACCCCTGCCAAACGAGGCCCCGGTCGGCCCCGCAAAGAAACCTCCGCCTCCCCACCCACACTGTACGAGCTGCCAGTCGCAGAGCGTATCGGCAACATGTTGCGCGAGTACAACAACGAGTTTGTGGCTGATGCTGCACAACTCAGGCAGGTTGTGACTAACAAGTTATTGGACCTAGCATCATGCGGCGACGCGAAGATCGAGATCAAAGCGACAGAGATGCTTGGCAAAATCAGCGACGTGGGCCTGTTCTCCGAGAAGACCGAGATCAGCGTTACCTATACGAATAGTGCGGATCTGGATCAGGCGATTAAGGACAACGTGCGTAAACTCATGCGTCTCTACGGCGGGCGTGAAAGTGCAGTAGACGTCGATCTGGACAAAGAGTTCGGGCCAACACCGGAGCTCGAGATGGTCGAGGACGTTACGCCCGTCCCGCCCGTAGAGCCCGTGCCGCCCGCTGAGGACATCCCCGATGCGTAAAGAAACTGAGGTTCTCACCATTGAAGCAGAGCTGGAAGCGCTGATTGCGAGTCTTCCCAACCTGCCAGCGGAGGAGAAAGCCAAGGTTTTGCAGAAATTAGCCAGTCGAGTGGAGCTTGGCGAGAAGGACAAAGCCCGCAATGAGTTCATGGAGTTCGTTTGAAAAATACGCTACTTCTTTTCCCGTGGGATTTTCTCCGAGTAAATTATTTTTTGATCCTTTGTGGGTTATGTTGTTTTGAAATGAAACCACAGGATAGAGTAGTATAGAAAAATCTGGACGCGCCGATATTGTTTTATCATGCTCGTAAACCGTTGCATCGTAATGCACGGATAATGAGGCAGCGAGGTGTCCGCCTGCAGAAAATCCCATCACCCCAATTTTGTCTGGATGGATCCCCCATTTTTCAGCATTTTTACGAATTGTACGTAGCGCTTTTTGTGCGTCTTGTAGTGGTCCGATGCTTTTGTCTTTCATAATACGGTCGTCAGGGAGGCGGTATTTTAACACAAAGGCTGAAATACCGATACTGTTGAGCCATTCCGCTATTTGATAACCCTCATGGTCGATGGCAAGAATCTTATAGCCTCCCCCTGGGCAAATAAGTACCGCCGCACCTGTGGCATTTTCCTTGGAAGCTGGATAGGCTTTTAAACTCGGCTCTGTAACCTGATGGATTCTAAGAAATTCATTGGTTCCTATAGCACCGGTAGCATATTCCTCTACTTCGGCGGATACCAGCTGACCCGGTATTTCATTTTCCCACAATGGAAATTCCTCTTGAGCGGTCAATAGGGTAGTATTTATCAGGAGAAAAAAAAGGAAATAGATTTTAGGATTCATATAAAATTAATTTGTGCTTTGAGCAAGTTCCAGGGCACGCGTAGTGAGGTGGTACTTGGTTAGCATATTGGTTATTTCCCAATCGGGTATTTTTTGATCTTTGTAAAATTCTATAAAACGTCTAGTAACCTGAGCAAAATGGGCTTCATGCCCTTCTCTTAACTCTTTAGGGATTAAAAGCTCCCAGCGGTTTTCTTTTGAAACCAGTTGTATTCCCGGATACGTTTGCGCTAAGGATTGGATCGCTTCTTTTAAGGCGTCAAGATCAAAGCCTTCGTGTGGGTTTATATAAAGGGTAGGGATGTAATTTTCTTCCGCTGTTTGAAGGATTTCTAGATCCGCTTGACTTCCTCGCATGATGGAGTAGTGGGTATCGCCCGTTCCTTCGGGAGCTTTGAAATTCCAAATCACTTCCACTTTCGCATGATGTCCCTTGAGGGTATAATTCATTGACCCGTTGGCATAAACTTTTAGGGTATCATTTTCTACATAAGAATTGAGGTATTCCGGATAGGAATCCAAGCCTGTAACCTGTTTAAAATCTTTTTTCGTTAAAGGGGTAAACCAACGTTCTGCTTGAAGCAGTTTCAAGTCTTGTTTTTTAATTGCGGTTTGAGGAAAGCATTCCCAAAACGTTAGGTCAACCAAATGTGAACTGACATCAACCAAACCTTCCCCCTGTTGTTTGGTATCAAAAAACCAAGCGGGTCTGATCAAGGGCATGCCAGAAACCACTTTGGCGTAGTGATGAATGGAAGATTTTACAATGGCTGGTCGTTCCAAATCTCCTACTACCAGTTTTCCAAAAACCCGTTCCCTTTGAGAAAGTTCTTTTTGGAGTACGGTTGTGATTTCAGAACGTTCGGTCATGATATCGTAGAGCAGCAATTTTTTTTCTTTTGCAATTTCAAACGCTTGCTCTAACGCTTTATATTCTTTAGGGTCGATAACCATGGGTTTGTCTGCAAATACATGAAACCCATTTTCAATGGCTTGAAGGATATATTCCGTTTTCTTTTGGTTGTTACCCGAAAGCATGACCACACCCTCTTTTTCTTTTTTTAAAAGTGTTTCAAAAAAATCATCTGCTTCGTAAACAATAGATTTCCATGAAGTTGGATCATTTTCTCGCTCGTTATACGCTTTAATTCGATTGAGGTGAAGGTTCAAATCTTCACTTTTGGGAGCGTAGATATGAACTTCATCATCAATTTCTGGATACCTAGTTTTTTGAACTAAAGCCGCATGAAAATGCCCTGGATCGAGTGTAATCCATTGAATTTTATACTGCTGCTGCGTACACCCCACACTAAGGAGAAGCAAGAATACAAATCGGAATTTAAGCATTTCTAATATCGAATATTTAAAGTTCCGTAAGGGGCTCTCTGTGTCCGTTTTAACATGGCATTTGCTTCAGCGTCATTGATAAAGCGCTCAGCCATAGGATCCCAATTTAATTTTCTAGGGAGTTTCATGGCAATATGACTGATTAGACAAACTGTACAGGCACGATGTCCTATTTCAACGGGTGAAATGGGTTCTTTGCCACTTTGGATACAATCGAGCCAATTGCCGTGTTGTTCTTTGCTTTCGTAAAGGTGTATTTCATTTGGACCAATCACAGAGTCCAAAATTTTTGGATCACTTGCGTCGAGGGATTTCACGCCATTGTTTTCAGGAATCGGGTCGGAGGCTGTTGCTCTGTAAGCACCTCGAGTAACAAATATCCATCCCTCTTCTCCTTCGTAGCGGATTCCGTTAGGGAATCCTCCACTGGTAAGCATGGTAATTCCGTTTTGGTATTCCGCTTTAACCATAAAATCACCATGTACGTCCCAACTGCCGTATTTGGGAAATTCTGCGATGGCTTCCACACTTTTGGGTCCGGTATATTCTGTATTCATTCCCCAGGCGGCAGAATCAAAATGATGTTGCCCCCATCCGGTAATCATTCCTGCTCCAAATTGTTCTTTACGAAGCCAGCCGGGGCGGCCATAGCCTTCTTTGGGATGCACTAGCATCTCGGAATAGTCCATCTCTGGGGTAGAACCTAACCATGCATCAAAATTCAAGGCGGCAGGAACTGCTTCCGTTTGGGCTAGGGGTCCTGGAGGATCACCCGGCAGTCCAACTTTAACCGTGTGTAGCTTTCCTATTCTTCCGTTTCGAACCAGTTCTGCTGCATACCTGAATTGTGGAGAGGAACGTTGTTGGGTTCCTACCTGCAGGATAATTTTTTGATCTTGAACTATGTTACTCAACGTTCTCCCTTCTTCTACGGTAAGTGAAGTGGGTTTTTGCAAGTATACGTGCTTTTTAGCAAGGGCCGCTTCAATTGCAGGTTGTGCATGCCAATGATCGGGAGTACTTATGATAACCGCATCGATGTCTTTGTGAGCAATCATTTCTTGATAGCTTTCAAACATTTTAGTGTCCACTTTTTTCCCTTTTCCTTGGTAATAGTTGTCCACCAATGTTTTTCCATCTTTCATGCGGTTTTGATCTAAATCACAGACGGCTACTAGTTGCGCAATTTCATGTTGCATGGTACCCGGCAGGTCGTGACCACGAGCGATGCGCCCACAACCAATTTGTCCAATTTGAATCCGATTACTCGGTGCATTTTTACCAAAAACACTAGCGGGTACAATACTGGGTATCGCAGCTGTAGCTAAAGCTGTTGCAGAAGTTTTCTTAATAAATGATCGACGGTTAATAGGCTGTTTTTTCATGAGTTACTTTTTTATTTGATATTGTAGAGGTTTTGCAAATTGAT
>JALQVM010000129.1 GCA_023263685.1 Flavobacteriaceae bacterium
ATTGATCAAAATGATTTTAAAATTAGCTGGTAGGGCTTCATTCCAAAGCCCATTCACATCATAAAAAAAACTGAGGTCACCCGTAATTAAAACGGTGGGTAGCGGATTGATTTGCGCGGCTCCCACAGCGGTAGCTGTACTTCCATCAATTCCACTTGTTCCTCTGTTGCAATAAAATTCAACATTTTGGGGCCAGTCAAACAATTGGGCATAGCGAATCGAAGAACTGTTTGCCAATTGAATTTGGATTTCCGAAGGAAGGTGTTGGGAAAGGAATTGAAACACAAAAAGATCTGAAAAAGGAAGTTTGGATAAATAGTCCATCCCAATAGAGATAAAATTGTGATACTTTTTCAATACTTCCGTTTGAAAGGTACTTTGCAGTTGTTGCGAAGGATTTGTATATAGGGATTCTAGAAAGTGCTGGGGTGTAGTTTGAATAAAACGCTCCAAGCAATAATAAGTGTTATATGCTTTTTTAACATCCACATGCCAATGTTTTTGGGGGCGGTTTTTGCGAAGAAAAAACTTAATTTTTTTAGAAACTACCATCCCCCCAATACTCAAGAGAAGCTCAGGAGCCAACGACTTCGTAGAGGGATCTTCTAACAATTCAAGAGGAGCCATAAGGCTATCGATAGACTGTATCCGTTTCGGATGACTAATGTTTGAAGTGGTCTCGGTAAACACTACCACAGTAGGATCTTCGCACAAGCAATTGATCAAGTCCTGAGTAAGAACATGAGGAGCTTGTTGCCCTACTATGACCCACTTTTTTGGCGCATTATGCCATGTCGTTTTTATCGTTTCAAAATCCTTAGGAAGTTCAAAAGGATTCTGTTTTACAGGTTCCCTTTCAGCTAATGGCAAAAAAGATTCCGTCATCCCATAGAGGGGCTCTTCCATAGGAACATTAAGATGCACCGGCCCTTGAGAAAGAATTGATTGTTGTAAAACGCGAGCAATTTCAATCGCATTAAAGTCCTGATGCTCTTTTTGTAGTCGCTCTACCTCAGCTGCAGTGGCATTTGCTGGAAGCAATTGCTGCATTGGATTTTCCATTAAGGTTGCTGTAGCGTGACTAACGTCGGGTTTCAGTACAGCCGAAGCCTCAAGATGGGGTTCAAACACTCCGGTTTGACGGATGGTCTGACCGTCACCAATATCGATCCGGTGGGGCATGCGATCTGCAGAAAGCACTACCAAAGGAATGTCACTGTAAAAAGCTTCTGCCACAGCCGGATAAAAATTAAGCAAAGCTGAACCCGAAGTACACACAATAGCTACAGGTTGTTTGAGTTGTTGTGCCATACCCAAGGCAAAGAATGCCGCAGCCCGTTCATCTACTACGCTATACGTTTTAAAAAAAGGATGGTGAACAAATCCATTTGTCAAGGGGGCATTTCGAGAACCCGCACAAATGACAATACGCTCAATTCCAAAACGTTCGCATAGTCTGACTACTGTTTGTGCAAGAGGTATAGAGGGATAGCTGAGCTGCTTCATGGGCTACAAAAATACAAAACACTTTGTATAAGCAACAGCACCTACTGCGCTTTAAAGTACGCTTGCTAATGTTTTTGCTTTTCGCAAAGTTTCTTCCCACTCTTTGTCTGGGTCGCTTTGAGCAGTAATACCGGCACCTACATAGAGCGTCACCTCTTCAGGAGTCCAGCGCCCACATCGCAAGTTGACAAACAACTGTGTGGTTGTAGAAGTGATAGGACCTAAAAAGCCGGTGTAAAAACTCCTGTTGTGGAGTTCATGGGTTTGAATGAAATCTTGTGCCGCAGCCTTTGGAACACCCCCAACTGCAGGAGTAGGATGAAGTGCCTGAGCAACTTCAAACAGGTTACCATTCAGTGCTGGAAACTGAAAATGAGTACAGAGGTGTACTAAATTTCCTGCACGTTGGTTCGAGGTCTCACTTTTTTTAATTTGATCATGGGGAAAAAGGGTCCTTAAATCCTGTTCCACCTGTAGCGCAACGAGTGCTTGCTCTTCTGTTTCCTTTTTGGTCCAGCGAGGAGGCTTGCTTTGATGATAAATTTGAGTTCCAGCCAAAGCAACCGTTTGGCTACCCTCTTTTTGACTGCTGATAAACTGCTCTGGGGTAGCACCAAACCAGGTTCCCACTTGAGGATGATGCCATAGGTAGACCATTGCTAAAGGATAGCGGTTTAAGAGTTCTTCAAATACATTGAGTATACTTTTGTTGCTTGTAAGTTTTTGGGTTTGTGATAGTACAACCTTTGTCAGCTTGCCAGCAGCTATGGTATCTTTTGCTTTTTTTACTAAAGTTTTAAAAAAGGTTTTTTCTCGAGTATCTAAAACTACCTCCGAAGCGTCAAGATCCTCGGAAAATTCATTTTTGAATTGCACTTTTTCAACAAACTGATCGGGAATAAATGGCACGTTGGAATTAGCGTCATAGGGAGCCATGACAAAACCACTGCATTTTAAATCTTGAGTGTAATGAAGCTGGGTGTCTTTTTGAAAATAAAGCGTGAGTTGATTTTGATTGGGAAGTCGAAAACAAACAAAAGGGAGCTTTTCTTCCCAAAGTTGTTTCAGTTTTAGGTTGAGAAATGCATCCATTACTCCTTATAACGGGTGTAAGTTGTCAATTTGCAAAGGGAAATCAATTCTTTATCCTCATTTACGATCCTTATCTCCCACAACTGTATCGTTTTCCCTAGGTTAATAGGACGCGCAGTGGCATAGACATAACCCGACTGAACACTTTTGAGGTGGTTGGCAGTGATTTCAATGCCCCGAACAAGCGCTTTAGGGTTTTTATTTAACACAAAAACAGCCGCACTTCCCACGCTTTCTGCTAAAGCTGCTGTTGCACCTCCATGCAACACTCCATCGGGCTGAAATACTTTGGGGCTGACAGGCATACGAGCAGTAAGAAAATCCTCGCCTACGTCGGTATATACTATCTCCAAGGTTTCCATCAGTGTGTTTTTACAAATGGCATTGGTAAGTCGCAATATTTCTTTCTTATCCATGCGCTTTTTTTAGTAAAAGTAAGAAAACCTCCTGGGGTAATAAGGAGGTTTTAAAAGTACACTAAAAAGGTGTTGTTTATTTCACTTCTTCAAAATCCACATCCTGGACGTCATCGCCACCAGATGCTTCTGCTGAAGCCTCAGGCTGAGCCCCATTAGCTGGATCTGCTCCACCCGCTTCTGCTTGTGCCTTATACATTTCTTCAGAGGCGTTTTTCCAAGCCTCATTGATGGCTTCTAGGCTTTTGTCAATCGCTTCTAAATCTTTAGACTCGTGCGCTTTTTTCAAATCAGCTAAGGCAGCTTCAATCGGTGCTTTTTTGTCCTCAGAAAGCTTTTCACCAAACTCTGTCAATTGTTTTTCCGTTTGGAAAATCATTTGATCTGCACTGTTGAGTTTATCAACTTGCTCTTTGGCTTTTTTATCAGCATCGGCATTGGCTTCTGCTTCTTGCTTCATTTTTTCTATTTCTTCCTCCGTTAAACCAGAAGACGCTTCAATTCGAATGTCTTGAGATTTGTTTGTCGCTTTATCCAAAGCACTCACTTTAATGATACCATTCGCATCGATATCAAAAGTTACTTCAATTTGAGGTGTTCCTCTTTGTGCTGGAGGTATACCGTCAAGGTGGAAGCGTCCAATTGTTTTGTTATCCGTTGCCATCGAGCGTTCTCCTTGAAGTACATGAATTTCTACCGAAGGCTGGTTGTCAGCGG
>JALQVM010000012.1 GCA_023263685.1 Flavobacteriaceae bacterium
GAGGACCTATAGGCTTGGCCTGTGGTATAGAAGCGAAAAAAAAAGGGTTGAGCTATTTGATATTGGACAAAGGGACTTTAGTCAATTCCCTGTACCACTACCCCATGAACATGACCTTTTTTTCCACCTCTGATAAATTGGAAATTGGCAAGATTCCTTTTATTTCTCACAATGCCAAACCGACACGCTCCGAAGCGTTAGAGTATTATCGGAGGGTAGCTTTCCATTGGAAATTGAACCTCAATTTATACGAAGAGGTTACCTACATCCACCCTTCGCAAAACACATTCGAGCTCACTACTTCCAAAACCAGCTATAAGGCTGCCCATCTTATTATTGCGACTGGTTTTTACGACCGCCCCTTTTTGTTGGGGGTCCCAGGAGAAGAACTGCCCAAAGTAAAACATTACTACAGCGAGCCCCATCCCTACTTTGGAATGGATTTGGTTGTAGTTGGCGCGGCAAACTCAGCGGTAGATGTTGCCCTTGAAACCTATCGCAAAGGAGCCAAAAGCGTAACCATGATCATCCGCGAAAAGGAAATAGGAACAAATGTGAAATATTGGGCACGTCCCGATATTGTCAATCGGATAGAAGAAGGAAGCATCAAGGCCTATTTTGAATCAACTATCGTGTCCATCACTGATAAAGAGGTGGAGTTTCAAAACGCCAATGGAACCTACCGTATTCCCAATGATTTTGTGTTGGCCATGACGGGCTATGAACCCAATTTCGAAATGCTTGAGCAATTGGGGGTTGATTTTCACGAGGACGAATTCCGAACGCCAAAGTATAACCCAGAAACTATGGAAACAAACACCAAAGGTGTGTATTTAGCCGGAGTTGTTTGTGGGGGTTATAAAACCAACAAATGGTTTATTGAAAACTCAAGGGTACATGCGGTTCAAATAATTGAGGCCCTGTCAAAAAAATAACGGCTGTTCTTCGCTGTTTTGTTAAATTGAAGAAAATATCGAAGTGGAAGTACTCATTATTCCAGATTCCTTTAAGGGAAGTCTAAGCGCAATTGAGGTGGCACATTTGATGGAACAAAGCGTCAAAGCTGTTTTTCCGCAAAGTAACTGCACGGTCATGCCTTTTTCCGATGGTGGAGAAGGAGCCCTTACTGTTTTACAGACGCATTCCAAGGGGTCTCTGGTAATGTGTTCCACTAATGATGCACTTTTCCGCCCGATTGAAGCGCCGTATTTTCTTTTTCAAAACCAAAAAGAAGCATGGATAGAGCTCTCCCAGACGGCCGGTTTGACACAACTTAAAAACACCGCATTACAACCACTCGAGGCTTCAACCTGGGGTACGGGAAAAATGATAAAACATGCCTTGGAAAACGGTTGTGAAAAAATTTACTTAGGCCTAGGAGGGAGTGCAACTCAAGATTTAGGAACCGGAATAATTGCAGCCCTTGGCGGTCGATTTTTGGACCAAAACGGAAAGGAACTCCCTCCCGGAGGAGGGGCCTTAACGCACTTAACAAAAATTGATCTCAGCCAACTAAACCCTAAGGCAAGTCGTGCACAATGGATACTAGCCTGTGATGTAACAAACCCTTTATTGGGGAAAAATGGAACGGCACATACCTACGCCAAGCAAAAAGGAGCCTCGGCTGATGCTATTGCCCAACTGGAACAAGGGGGAATTCAATTTGCTAAAATAGTCGAAACTCAAATTGGAATTAAAATTAAAAATCTGAAAGGGGGAGGTGCAGCAGGAGGGGTAAGTGCTGGTCTTTATGCCACACTGAATGCCCACTTGACGGGGGGCTTTGAGCTGCTAGCTCAACTTACGGGATTAAAAGATACCCTTTCAAAATTTGACTTAATCCTCACCGGAGAAGGCTCTTTTGACGAACAAAGCCTTCAGGGGAAATTACCCATTCAAGTGGCTTCATTAGCAAAAAAACACAACATACCTACACGTATCCTAGCAGGAAGGAGTTCGATTAAAAGCCTAGAAAATTTTCCCCAATGTAAGATCATCCCTACTACCCCCGCAGGAAGCTCTCTTAAATCAACACTTCAAAATGCAGAAAAGAACTTACAGACCGCCCTACACAAAGAATTAAAACTCATCCAATCAAAACGCCTATGACCTTTACCTTCATTTGCCTTTTCATTACGATACTGTGGATTGTCCTTGGCACCTCACTGGCTAAGCTCCATCCCTTTTTAGTTCTCTTTAGTGCTGCTTTGCTTTTAGGAATACTGCTGGGTTTGCCCTTGATTGATAGCTTAACGCTTGTCCAGCAGGGTTTTGGTCAAATCATTGAAAAAATTGGTTTATTGATCCTGTTTGGGACAATAATTGGAGTGGCCATGGAGCGTTCTGGAGCTACACTTTCCCTTGCAAAAAGCATCTTAAAAACCCTAAATCGACTTCCCCTTCCTTATGCCATTAGCAGCATTGGGTATCTGGTTTCAATCCCCGTATTTTGCGATGCTGCCTTTGTCATTTTATCTCATCTGAATAAAACGCTTTCAAAACAAACAAAAACCCCGCTGGTAGGCTTAACCGTGGCATTGTCTACTGGCCTTTTTGCTCCCCATGTCCTAGTACCACCTACCCCTGGGCCTCTTGCTGCAGCTGCAAATTTGGAATTGAATAATTTGTTTTTGTTGATTGCCATGGGTACTGTAGTAGCATTTTTGCTTATACTGGTGGGAGGAGCCTATGGGCACTACCTGACGAAAAAAAACACCTGGGAAGAAACCCAATCAGAACCTGAAGAAACTGAAATTGAAAAAATCCAACTTCCCTCCTTTGCCAAGTCAATTCTCCCCATAGCCCTACCCATTGTATTGATGTGTTTGGGAACTTTATTGGAAATAGTAAGTGCCGATCTACCCGGCTTGGCAGTGCTTTCCTTTGTTACAAATCCCACCGTGGCTTTGGCAATAGGAATGTTAGTTGCCTTCAGCCTTACTACAAAACAAAAGAAAGCGTTTTTAAATACCACTATGAAAAAAGGGATAGCACAGGCTGCACCTATTTTAATGATTACCGGTATGGGGGGTGCTTTAGGCAGTATCATTCAAACCATCCCCTTGAAGGCATATGCTGAATCCCTTGCTGCGATTGAAGGCTTAGGAATTTTGCTTCCTTTTCTTATCGCTGCTTTATTAAAGTCTGCCCAAGGATCTTCTACTGTTGCCATCATCACGACCTCTTCCTTGATTTTTCCCTTACTCCCAATTTTAGGAATGGACACCGAAATGGGAAAGGTCTGGGCAATTATGGCGCTTGGGGTCGGTTCAATGACCGTTTCGCATGCCAACGATTCTTATTTTTGGATTGTAACCCAGATGAGTGGAATGGATGTCAAAACAGCCTATAAAACTCATACAGTAGGTACACTAATACAGGGGTGTACTGGACTAATAGTGGTAGGGATCGGATACTTCCTGTGGAGTCTTGGTTAGTAAGAGGAATAGGTAAGTTCCAATTGAACCTTTTTGTCGCTTTGATTGGCATTTGGGTTTGACCCGATAAGGACACTTCCCAACGGATTTAGTGTTGCCGCCCTAGGGTATTTTATACTCGTGTTTTCTGAAGCATTCAAGAGTGCGTCTACGGTGGTGTTGTCGGTTATGTTTCCGGTCACGACAAGTCCCAGGTCAAAATTGAGTGAATCATTCCTAACAATATTAGAAATGTGGTTGGTCACATCAAAGGTATAGCGGTAAGGCTTGTTGCTTTCGTCAAATTCCAAGACTCCCCCAAAAGTAGTTTTTCCACTATTGGCATTGGTCACTGAATTGTCTGAAAAATAATCCAACAGAGCTTCGCCTGTATCGTATCGATACAAATACAAGCGCGAGGCAAACAGATCTGAAGAAAAATTATTTTCATCAGGATCTAAGTAGAAAACCAATTTAGCTTGGTTGATCAACCAGTTTTGAGTTTGTAAGTTTCCCAGTAAGGACTGATCAATCTCATTATCACTAGAGAATAAACGAATTCTGCCGTGGTACCTTCCGCCTTGAACGTAAAGTTTATCTGCCGCAAGATTACTATTTGAATTAGTAATGCGCTCTTGAATCAAAGGATTTGAATCTACATTATGAAGGGTGTTTACTCTAATTCCTGAAAGGGTCAAACTAACTTCATCGGTTTCTTTAACAATACCATCATCGGTAAGGTCGTCTGGAGTTCCGTTGGTGTCGTATTTGTCGTATTCATAGGCTACTTTGACTGCGGCACCTTGTAGGTCTAACAACATGTACAAATCCTCAGAAAAATTTTCGGTTCGAATGATGATTCCTTTTAAAGCCCGCTGAAAATCCGCATTGGATTCCAGTGATGGGGTACCTTCTTTATCGATAAACTGCTCTTGAAAAAAAGTGGTATTCAGGGGTACCCGAATTCGAGGAGACAATCTTGTTTCGACCCGTGTCGTTTCATCAACGTCTTCGGTATCGGGGTCGTCTTCTTTGTAATTGAATCGCAATTCATCAAAGTTTAAGGTGATTCTTTCATCGTGAAGTACGGTGTTATAAAACCCTCTTTCGAAATAATCTTCATCCGAATAATACAGTGTATTCGATTCAAAGTTTTTTGCAGGGTCTAAAGCGTTTAGGAAATAGGTCAGTTCATAGACCTTGAGATCAAAACTGGCATTAGGATTTCCGTACAATGAGTCAATTTCGTACACTTTGTTTTCCGACTCATAGGCGTCATTTTCATCGTCATTATGATCTAAAATACCGTCCCCATCACTGTCTGAACTCAAAGGATTAAGGCCGGATTGGGTTTCTAAAAGATCGGTTAATTCATCTCCGTCAGAATTGCTGTCAGGATCGTCTGGATCCGCATCCAAAGAATCGATTACCCCATCATTATCCCTGTCATTTTGATTTGTAAAAAAAGGGATTTCTAGATAAACAGCTGTCACCGTCTCGTTTTCAGGAATGATGGTTACTGCGCTTGGGTTTTCTTCATCTTCCACGCTTTGAGAATAATCCCCAAAAATTGGATTAGCTCCTAGCGAAAGCTGAGAAACCAAACTGGCCTCGGATTTGCCAAAAACCGGATGGGTAATGGATCCCAATTGAATGAGGGGCTGAACATTGGTTTGAACCTTATTTACTCCTTCTTGAAAAGTAAAAACAGGAAAGGTTTGGGATTGGGCTGAAAGGGTTTGATCTGCCAATAATTCGCTACCCACCGGGGTAAAGTCTTTGTTGCATGAAAAGTGAAGTGCAACCAGACTAAGACTTACAAGTAGTTTAAATGAACTGCGCATAGGAAGCTAGGGGTCTTAAAACTTTTTTGAGTAAAATTTAATAAATACATCCTCTTCTTTTGATTCTGTATAATTTAAAACCGGTTTTTTGCTTTTTTCGATTTGAGTTACAACCTCTTGGGGAAGGTTTTCAGAGGCCTTGATCAGCCCATCTGAATGGTTGATTGCCAGTTGGGTTAGGGCGGCATAATTGGCTTTTTGAAGCGGTGTAATCAACTCTTTTTCAACTTTATCAAAGGCTACTTTAGTTTCAAAATTTTCGGAGAAAACCCCATCAAAATCAGGTTCATAAATAGAACTTACGATTTTACTTTGTGCAAATAAAGGTTCATCTCCGTAATAGGATTTTAAGTACAAAGGGAATAAAGCGGTAAACCAACCGTGCAGATGAATGATGTCTGGAGCCCAGTTTAATTTTTTAACTGTTTCTACTACCCCTTTGGTAAAAAAGATCATTCTCTCGTCGTTATCCGCATGACAATTTCCTTTGTCGTCATGAAGTATCGACCTTCTTTTGAAGTATTCTTCATTGTCGATAAAATAAACCTGCATTCGTTCCTTTGGAATTGAGGCTACTTTGATGATCAGGGGCATGTCCATGTCGTTAATCACCAAATTCATTCCAGAGAGGCGAATCACCTCGTGTAACTGGTGTCTCCTTTCGTTGATTAAACCGTAGCGAGGCGTAAAAATTCTTGTTTGACCACCGTGTTCATTTATGGCTTTCGGAATTTGAAATGAATTAATTGCTTGTTCTGTTTGAGGAAGATAAGGAACTACCTCTGAGGAAATAATTAAAACTCTTTTATCCTTCATAAAAATTGATCGGTGGGAAAAGCTTTGCAAAAATACAAAATTTATGCTTATATACTCAAAAACTACCTACTTTAGCCGAGTTAATCATTTGCCTGATGGTCATAGTACACACCGCCGAGGAGCTTCAAAATAAAGTTAAGTCTAAAAAATCATCCCTTGGCTTGGTTCCTACGATGGGGGCACTTCACCTTGGGCATCTCTCCTTAATCAAGCGCGCAACAGATGAAAATAAGCAAGTTGTGGTCAGTATTTACGTTAACCCTACGCAATTTAACCGAACTGAAGATCTAGAAAATTACCCCACTGACCTTACGAAGGATATCGATTTACTCAAGCCCTTTGAAAAAAAGCTCATCCTCTATATTCCCGCGCATGAGGAACTCTATCCCGATGGGATAAAAAGCAAAAAATATGACTTCGGTAGCCTTACAGCCTATATGGAAGGAGCGCAAAGACCGGGGCATTTTGATGGAGTAGCCACTATAGTGGAAGCGCTTTTAGAAAAAATTCGCCCCAGCAAAGCCTATTTTGGCGAAAAAGACTTTCAACAACTGCAAGTAATCAAAGCGCTTAACCAACACCTTGCTTTAGGGATTGAAATTATTAGCTGTCCTTTAATTAGAGAGGAATCGGGGCTTGCCTATAGCTCTAGAAACAGTTTGCTGAGTCTCGAGCAAAAATCAAACGCTCTTGTGATTCATCAAACGTTAGAATACCTCAACAAGAATGCATACGATTGGAGTGTGGCAGAAATGGAGCTTTATTTTAAATCAAAAGTAGAAGCAATAAAGGATTTTGAAGTTGACTATTTTAGCATTGCCGAACCCTCCAATTTAATTCCTGTAAAACAGCTGGATTCTCGTAAAGCATACCGGATGTTTGTAGCCGTATTTGTCGGGAAAACAAGACTCATTGATACCGTGGAATTGGTTAGAAAATAATACCTTTGCGCCATGCTAATTGAAGTATTAAAATCTAAAATCCATCGGGTCACTGTCACAGATGCAGACTTGAATTATATCGGCAGTATTACGCTTGACAAGCAACTGATAGATGCCGCTAAGCTCGTGATTGGAGAAAAGGTTCAAGTGGTCAACGTCAACAATGGAGAGCGACTTGAAACCTATGTCATAGAGGGAAAATCCGGTTCAGGGGAAGTAACCCTTAACGGTCCTGCGGCGCGTAAAGTCCAAAAAGGAGATGTGATCATTATCATCAGTTATGCTCAAATGGAAGTGGAGCAAGCCAAAGCTTTTAAACCTACCCTACTCTTCCCAAATGAAAAAAATAATCTTCTTCAATAGGGTTTGAAAAAAATTAAGTCGCTTCTAAAACTTATACTCCCCCTTACCATTGGGCTATTTTTTGTCTACCTAAGTTACAATACCACCTCCGAAGAAGAACGTAATCTCATTTATACGTACGTACAAAAAGCAGACCTGCGGTTTGTGATGCTTTCTGTTTTTTTTGGGGTGTTGAGCCATCTGTCACGGGCCTACCGCTGGAAGTTTTTACTGTCACCCCTGGGTTACCAACCCCGATTTATCAATTCTGTTTTAGCTGTTTTGATTGCCTATATCGCCAATTTGGGCATCCCCCGTTCGGGTGAAATTTTAAGGGCGACAACACTGAGCAGCTATGAAAACATTCCTTTTGAAAAAACCTTTGGAACCATCGTAGCCGAACGTCTTGTAGACCTGTTGATTTTACTCATTTTTGTACTGACGGCCTTGGTTTTACAATTCGATATTATTTGGTCTGTACTCGCTGAAAAAAAAATCTCCCCGGCCCAACTCTTGCTCGTTTTTACCCTTTTTGTGATAGGATATCTTGCGGTAAAAAAGCTTTTTGTTCGAAGTCAACATCCCGTTGTGCTCCGGATCAAAAACTTTTTTCTGGGTCTTACAGAAGGGATACTGAGTTTAAAAACCATGCCCAATAAAGGAGTTTTTATCGGCCATACATTATTTATATGGATCATGTATTTGGCCATGTTTTATGTCATTAAATGGACGGTTCCAGCTACTGCCTCTTTGGGGTTAAGCGCCATACTTCCTGCCTTTGTGGTAGGGGGGCTTACCATTTCTGCTACGAATGGAGGGGTTGGGATTTACCCCTTTTCCGTAGCCTTAGTATTGAGCACCTTTGGTATTTCCAATGAATCAGGGCTTGCCTTTGGATGGATCATGTGGACCTCTCAAACCCTGATGATTATCCTATTCGGTAGTCTCTCGTTTTTTGTATTACCTTTAGTAAATCGACACCTAAAGGACTAAATTCAGTGGATGGCCAAGATTAAAAAAGCATATTTCTGCCAAAGTTGCGGGACACAACACGCCCAATGGCAAGGTCAATGCAATGCATGTAAGGCATGGAACACCTTGGTAGAAGAGGTCATTGAAAAAGAAAACGCTGCTCCAAATTGGGCAAAAGAAACGCCAACCACCCCTTCCAGCCCCATCCCAATCAATGAAGTTGATACCGCTCAAATTCCTAGAATTAAAACCAACGATCTGGAGTTGGACCGAGTACTTGGCGGCGGATTAGTCCCTGGGGCGGTAATTTTATTGGGTGGAGAACCGGGAATTGGAAAATCAACTTTACTGCTCCAACTTTCGTTGAATCTGAATAAAAAAGTCCTTTACGTTTCCGGCGAAGAAAGTCAACAACAAATTAAGCTTCGTGCGGATCGCATGGGGTTGAGTGCAGCATCCTGTTTTTTGCTCAGTCAAACCGAAACCCACAAAATTTTTGATCAAATCCCCAAGCTGAATCCGCAACTGCTCATCATTGATTCCATACAAACCCTACATACACCCCATATAGAGAGTGGTGCTGGAAGCGTTTCACAGATCAGAGCAAGTGCAGCAGAATTAATCAAATACGCCAAAACTACCCATACACCCGTAGTCTTGGTAGGACACATCACCAAGGATGGGGCTATAGCAGGACCCAAAATTTTAGAACATATGGTAGATACTGTCCTACAATTTGAGGGGGATAGAAATCACGTTTACCGAATTTTAAGAACTCAAAAAAATCGCTTTGGGGCCACTTCTGAAATTGGTATTTATGAAATGGGCTCTCAGGGACTTACGCAGGTGAAAAATCCCAGTGAAATTTTAATCTCAGCCAAAGAGGAAGTGCTCAGTGGACATGCCATTGCCGCTACTGTAGAGGGCATTCGACCCATGATGATAGAGGTTCAGGCCTTAGTCAGTTCTGCCGTGTATGGAACACCACAAAGAAGCTGCACAGGCTTTAACGCAAAGCGATTGAATATGCTGTTAGCCGTATTGGAAAAACGAGCTGGCTTTGCTTTGGGAAGCAAAGACGTTTTTATCAACATAACGGGCGGATTAAACATCGAAGATCCTGCCCTTGACTTGGCCGTGGTTGCCGCCTTATTGTCCAGCTACCATGACGTGCCTATTCCGCAAAATACTTGCTTCGCAGCAGAAATTGGACTCTCTGGAGAAATCAGACCTGTTGCCAAGTCAGAACTTCGAATTCAGGAAGCTGAAAAACTGGGCTTTGAACGCATTGCCATTTCCAAATTTACCAAATCCGGATCCGCTTCAAACAACATTAAAACTCTGTTATTTAACAAGGTGGAATCCCTGGTTGATTTCTTTTTTTAATACTTCAATATCTAATAAAAAGAGTATATCTTCGGGAGAAGAAAAGATCTACACTATGGATAAAGTTGTTTCAAATTTTTTGGCCCAAGTTAACACTCGAAATCAAAACGAGCCCGAGTTTATGCAAGCAGTCACCGAGGTGGCTGAAACCGTCATACCGTATATCGTAGAACACGAAATTTATTACGGTCAAAATATTTTATTGCGCATGGTAGAACCCGAAAGGGTCGTTTCCTTCAGAGTCGCTTGGATTGATGACAACGAAGAGATTCAGGTCAATCGAGGCTATCGCGTGGAAATGAACTCCGCGATTGGTCCCTACAAAGGAGGACTTCGTTTTCATCCCAGTGTAAACCTTAGTGTGTTAAAATTTCTTGCCTTTGAGCAAATTTTTAAAAATAGTTTGACTACGCTCCCTATGGGAGGAGGTAAGGGCGGTTCTGACTTCAATCCAAAAGGGAGATCCGATACCGAAGTGATGCGTTTTTGTCAAAGCTTTATGACGGAATTATTTAGGCATATTGGTCCAAATAGAGACATCCCCGCAGGAGATATAGGGGTAGGTAGCAGAGAAATTGGCTATCTGTTTGGACAATACAAAAGATTAAAAAATGAATTTACCGGCGTACTGACTGGAAAAGGAGTTTCTTGGGGAGGCTCACTCATCCGCCCCGAAGCAACCGGCTACGGAGTAGTATACTTTACCCAACAAATGTTGGAGCGCCAAAATGAGGGTATTGAGGGGAAAAAAATTGTAATCTCCGGCTCTGGAAATGTGGCTCAATTTGCAGCAGAAAAATGCATTCAATTGGGGGGACGTGTTTTGACCCTATCGGATTCTTCAGGATATATCTTTGATCCCGAAGGAATCGATCAGGAAAAACTAGCCTTTATCATGAATTTAAAAAATGTGAAAAGGGGTCGAATTCACGAATACACAGAACACTATCCTAAAGCTACTTTTCACCAAGGGAAAAGACCTTGGGAAGTTCCTTGTGATGTGGCCTTGCCTTGTGCCACTCAAAATGAATTGGATGGCAAGGACGCCCTGTTGTTGGTCAACAACGGATGCCGTTGTGTAGGAGAGGGAGCCAACATGCCCTGTACGCCAGAGGCCATCACTCTTTTTACAAAAAACAAACTGCTCTTTGCCCCAGGCAAAGCTTCAAATGCAGGAGGTGTTGCCGTTTCTGGACTTGAAATGGCGCAAAATTCGCTTCGTTACAGTTGGTCTAGAGAAGAAGTAGACCAACGTTTGCAAACCATCATGAAAGACATTCACCAATCGTGCATCCAGTTTGGCACTGAAAAAGATCATGTGAATTACGTAAAAGGAGCCAATATTGCAGGTTTTGTAAAAGTTGCAGATGCCATGCTTGCCCAAGGAGTAGTTTAAATATTCTACTCTATAATGAAGGATACGGTTCAAGCCATTGCATTAGGATCCATTCGTTACGGAGACTCCAGTCTCATAGTAGCTTGCTATACCAAACCTTATGGGCTTCAATCGTATTTGCTCAAAGGCATACTCAGCGCCAAAAAGAAAAAAAAGTTATCCAAATCTTTTTTTGAACCCTTAACCCTTTTGGAATTTCAAGCCAAAAAGAATCGGGACAATAAATTGGGTTATCTCGATGAAGTCCATTTATCAAATCCCTACACTTCCATTCCCTTTGACTTGAAAAAAAAAGCTGTGGTATTTTTCCTAGCCGAAGTACTTCATCAAGTTCTCAAAGAAGAACAACAAGAAGCCCACCCTGCTTTGTTTCATTTTATTGAACAGCGGATGCTCTGGCTGGATCAAAACGATACGATTGGACTCTTTCACCTCAAAACGGTACTTGATTTAACTGCCTATATGGGTTTTACTCCTAACATTTCAGACCAAGAATTGGCTTATTTTGATCTAGAATCGGGATGTATGACTTCTTTCAAACCCAAAACAGATTTTATTGAAGGAAGATTAAAAAATTTATGGGTGGAGATTTTAGGCATGAATTTTGACGAAATCACAAAAACAAAAATTTCGAGAGAAGAAAAAGCTGCATTGTTAACCTATGCAATACAATATTTCAAACTACATTTACAGCAATTCAAACCACCTAAATCCCTAGCGATACTGAATGAACTGTTTCAAGTTTCATAATCTTATCCTTTTATTGTTAGCTCCTTTAGGGCTATTGAGTCAAGAGGTTCTGGTCCTTGATGGTGTGTCTGGATTTCCTCTGGAAGGAGTGGCGCTATTTACTAGCGATCAAACCAAAGCCACTCTAACCGATGAGAATGGCCAAGCCTCTCTTGCTGTGTTTTCAGAAAAGGACTTCATCACGGTTCAATTCTACGGCTTTGAGTCCCAGCAAATACAATTGGGCAGCGAAGAATTTAGAACGGGTGTGACCCTAAAGTTAGCCCCTAAAGACCAAACCCTTGATGAAGTCATCCTCTCAGTGGCTAGAAATGCCACTACACGCAAACAGCTTGCTGAAAAAGTAGCCGTTATTGATGCCAAAACGATAGCGCTTCAACGTCCCGCCACAGGTGCAGAGTTGGTTAGCTTGAGTCCAGGAGTGCGCATTCAAAAATCGCAAGGAGGAGGTGGAAGTCCCGTAATTAGAGGTTTTGAAGCCAATAGAATCCTAATGGTTGTAGACGGTATTCGGATGAATAATGCAATTTATCGAAGTGGGCATTTACAAAATGCCATTACGATAAACCCGAACATCATCGAACGCGTAGAGGTTGTCTATGGCTCCTCCTCAATTGGGTACGGTTCAGATGCTTTGGGTGGGGTCATCCACTATTATACCAAAAGCCCCCTAATCAATAGTGAAAAGAAAACGGTTTCCTCGTTTTCTAGCGACTTTTCTTCGGCCAATAGGGCAACTGTAAATTCTTTTTCTACGGAAATGAGTTTTCAAAAATGGGCAAGCTTAACCAGTATCAGTTATTCCGATTTTGGTGATATCCGAATGGGAAAAAACAGAACACACGGTTATGCGGATTGGGGACTCACCCCTTTGTATTCGGATAATTCCAGAACCTACTACAACCCTACTCAGTTGGTCAATGCCGATCCCTTAATTCAAAAAAATACTGGCTATGATCAGCTGGATTTTTTCCAAAAATTTCTAATCCAACTCAATGACGATAACCAACTGGTGCTAAATTTTCAGTATTCGGGTTCTTCTGATATTTCACGTTATGACAAACTGGTGGAAATGCGAAAGGGCAAACTTCGTTATGCGGAATGGTATTACGGCCCTCAGAAAAGAATTTTAATAGCCCCTCAGCTTAAACTTTTTCCGCAAAAAAAATTGATGAATTCCGGTAAAATAACCTTTGCCTACCAGGCTATAGAAGAATCCAGAAACAGCAGGTCTTTTGGAAGTTTGATTCGGAAAATACAAAGAGAACGGGTTGATGTTTGGAGTCTCAATGGAGATTTTGAATTCAGTATTGCAGACCAACACTCATTTTCCTACGGTTTTGAAGGTACTTATAATGATGTCCGTTCATTTGCCTATGGAAAAGAACTCATTGTGCAACAAAATGAAATTATTGGACTGGCCCCTGCTTCTCCATTTCCAACCCGTTACCCCAGCAAGGGAAGTTCGTACGACAGCTTTGCAGGTTTTGTCAACTGGATCTGGGACTTCAACGAAAAACTAACCCTGAATTTTGGACTGCGCTTTACCAATACAAATCTAGATGCGAAATGGAAGGAAAATTACAACATCAATGCCTTACTAGAAATGGTAAATTTAGACGCCACTGCGCTCACACAAACTTTGGCACTCACCTACCGCCCCTCCGAAAAAACCCAGTGGAACACCATACTTTCTAATGGATTTCGAAACCCAAACATCGATGATGTAGGTAAAATAAGAGAAAGTAATGGCTATTTAGTCGTCCCCAATCCTTCTTTATTTCCAGAATATGCTTACAATTTTGAATTAGGACTTACAAAGTATTTTAACCAATCCAAAAACTACTTATCCGTCAGAGGGTTTACGACCTTAATCTCAAGACATATCGGCAGAAGCAATTACATCATTTTTGCAGACACCTCAACTCCAGACAAAAACACGATACTGTATAACGGAGAAGAAGTTCAAACCATTGCAAACAACAACCTGGGAAATCGTTACCTCTACGGTGCGTCTGTGGACGGTAATTTTTCTATGAGTAACTCCTTGTCTTTGAGGGGAAGTCTGGACCTCATCAAAGCTGCAAAAAGCAAAAAATACGGTCCATTACCTTCCATCTCACCGGCCTTTGGTCGTGTGTTGATTCAATATCAAAAAAACGATTGGCTGAGTCATTTAAGTTTTCAATTTAGCGATAAAAAAGAGCCTAGATTTTACAGTTTAGGCGGTGAAGACGGACTTGAAGAAACTCCCTTGCTTTCAGAAAACCCGGAAATTTTTGCGGGTTCCCCTGCCTGGAGTGAGCTTTCCTGGCTGGCACAATACCGTTGGAAAGAAAACACCTTTTTTAGAGTTGCCCTAGAGAATATTTTTGACGTACACTACCGCCCGTTTGCTTCTGGAATATCAGCTCCTGGAAGAAATCTTAAACTAGGGGTCAACTACAGCTTCTAATCGGGATCTACAAGCTTTGCTTCCCCTTCATTTTTCATTGCGCTATTTCCTTGAAATTAGTTACTTTCGCACATTGTGTTGTGGACAAGCAGTTTAAAGCTGCTGATCATTCCATCGAAACATTTTTTAAAATTTGAAAAGGTGAACTTTAAAGAATACAAACAGCTCAATTTACCCAAGGTTGCAGAAGAAATTTTGGAACAGTGGAAAGCAGACGATACCTTTTCAAAAAGCATCACCAACCGAGAGGGACAGCCCCCTTTTATTTTTTACGAAGGCCCTCCCTCGGCCAACGGTATGCCGGGTATCCATCATGTGATGGCAAGGGCTATAAAAGATATTTTTTGTCGATACAAGACACAAAAAGGGTTTAAAGTAGACCGAAAAGCAGGTTGGGACACCCACGGTCTTCCTGTAGAACTTGGCGTAGAGAAGGAACTCGGCATCACTAAAGATGATATTGGGAAAACCATCAGTGTTGAAGACTACAACAACGCTTGTAAAAAAGCTGTAATGCGTTACACTGACGTATGGAATACCTTAACCGAACGAATCGGCTATTGGGTAGACATGAAAGACCCCTATGTCACGTATACCCCCAAATACATGGAAACAGTTTGGTGGCTCATCAAACAGATGTACGAAAAAAACCTACTCTACAAGGGATATACCATTCAACCCTATTCTCCTATGGCAGGGACGGGTTTAAGTTCTCATGAACTCAATCAACCCGGCACCTACCAGGACGTTACAGACACCACAATTACAGCTCAATTTAAGGCCGTAGAATCCAGTCTTCCAGCGCATTTAAAGGGCAGTATTCCCCTCTATTTTTTGGCATGGACCACCACCCCTTGGACCTTGCCTTCCAATACTGCGCTTACTGTGGGAGAAAAAATTGATTATGCCGTCGTTACTACGTTTAATCAATATACACATCAGCCCATACGGGTACTCTTAGCCAAGGCGCTTATCTCTAAACAATTTGGCAAAAAATATATTCCTCAAGAAGATCTCAGCAGCTACCAGGCTGGGGATAAACAAATTCCCTATTCGGTTGGAGCAACTCTAAAAGGGAAGGCATTAGTAGACCTTCGCTACGAACAGCTTTGGTCTGAAGCCCCACTCCCGTTGACCCATCCTGAAAATGCCTTTCGCGTAATTTCTGGAGATTTTGTCACTACAGAAGAGGGTACCGGTATTGTCCACACTGCACCCACTTTTGGTGCAGACGATGCTAAAGTTGCCAAAGAAGCCCGCCCAGAAGTTCCGCCTCTTTTAGTCAAAGATGAACAGGGAAATCTTGTTCCTTTGGTAGATTTACAAGGACGGTTCCGAAAAGAAGTGGGTCGTTTAGGAGGGCAATTTGTAAAAAACGAATACTACCCTGAGGGTGAACTGCCCGAACGCTCCACCGATGTCGATATTGCAATTCAATTGAAGGAAGAAAACAAAGCCTTTAAAGTCGAAAAGTATGTGCATTCTTATCCCAATTGCTGGAGAACCGACAAGCCCATATTGTATTATCCTTTGGATTCTTGGTTCATCAAAGTAACCGAATGCAAGGATCAAATGACTTCTCTTAACAATGAAATAAATTGGAAGCCTAAAGCAACGGGCGAAGGGCGCTTTGGAAATTGGTTGGCCAATGCAAACGATTGGAACCTTTCCCGCTCTCGCTTTTGGGGAATACCATTGCCGGTATGGCGAACCGAAGACGGACAGGAAACACGTGTCATTGGTTCTATCGAAGAATTGAAGGCGGCCCTGGAGGAGTCTGTCGCTAAAGGGTTGATGCAAAACAATCCATTGGAGAGCTTTGTGGTAAACGATTTTTCTGAGGCCAATTACAATACAATAGACTTACACAAACACAGCGTTGATGGCTTAATCCTCTGCAGTGCCAGTGGCAAACCCATGCATAGAGAAGCCGATTTAATTGACGTTTGGTTTGACTCGGGTTCCATGCCTTACGCCCAATGGCATTATCCTTTTGAAAATAAAGATCTCATCGATCAAGCCAAGTGCTTCCCAGCCGATTATATAGCGGAAGGGGTGGATCAAACCCGCGGATGGTTTTATACCTTACATGCTATCGCAACTCTGGTTTTTGGTCAAAAGGCTTATAAAAATGTGGTTTCAAACGGGTTAGTTTTGGATAAAAATGGACAAAAAATGTCCAAAAGACTTGGCAATGCAGTTGACCCTTTCGAGACCTTAGATCAATATGGTCCTGATGCTACCCGATGGTATATGATTTCCAATGCCAACCCTTGGGACAACCTAAAATTTGATCTTGAAGGCATAGCCGAAGTACAGCGCAAATTTTTTGGAACCTTATACAATACCTATTCTTTCTTTAGCCTGTATGCCAATATTGACGGTTTTACTCCTCAAAAGGAAGCAAAACTACCGCTAAGCCAAAGAACAGAATTGGACCAGTGGATTCTTTCGGAATTGCATTCCCTCATCAAAAGTGTAGATGCGGCTTACCAAGACTATGAGCCCACCAAAGCCAGCAGAGCCCTATCCGATTTTGTTCAAGAAAAATTGAGCAATTGGTATGTGCGACTCTGTAGAAGACGTTTTTGGAAAGGCGAGTACGGCCCAGATAAAATTGCAGCCTACCAGACCTTATACGAATGTTTAGTCACGGTGTGCCAACTGGCTGCTCCGGTGGCCCCTTTTTATATGGACCGCTTGTATCAGGACTTGACAATAGAAACGGATTCCGTTCACCTGAGTGATTTTCCTCAATATACAGAAGCATACATCCAACCCGAATTGGAGGAACAGATCAATACGGCTCGAACGCTTACCTCATTGGCCTTGTCGTTACGAAAAAAGGAGCAAATCAAAGTAAGACAGCCGCTACAAAAAATAATGATCCCTGTAAAAAATAGCGAAGAACGCAGGCGTATTGAAAACATCAGCCAACAACTTAAGGGGGAAATTAACATCAAAGAAATTGTTCTTTTAGACGATGCAAATAGTTTATTGGTCAAAGAAATTAAACCCAATTTCAAAACGCTTGGTCCTCGATTTGGCAAAGATCTCAAAGCGGTTACCCAAGCCATACAAAATCTGAATCCTGAACAAATTCAACAGTTAGAAGAGCAAAAGAGCATTGCACTTCAAATCGATGGAAAAACAATACCGTTAGACCTCACCGATGTAGCGGTCAATTTTAAAGACATCGAAGGATGGCAAGTAGCTCAAGGAAACGGTCTTACCGTTGCCCTAGACATGAAATTAACTCCTGAGCTCATAAAAGAAGGCTTGGCAAGGGAGCTGGTAAACCGCATTCAAAACTACCGAAAAGACAGTGGTTTTGAGGTAACGGATAAAATTGAGATTTTCTTAGAGGAAGATGCCCAACTGCAAGCTGCGGTTACAGAAAATAAAAGTTATATATTGTCTGAAACTTTAGCGACTGCTTTAAGCTTTAAAGTGGAAGTCGAGCAGGGGACACCTTTAGAATTTGATACCATAAAAACAACCATTCGAATAAAAAAAGTAAAGTCATGAGCGATAAAACGAGATACACCGATGCAGAATTGAAAGAGTTTAAAACGTTAATCGAAGAAAAAATTGAAAAGGCAAAAGCAGATCTTCAACTGTTGAAAAGTGCCTATATGAATGACGGAAACAACGGAACTGAAGATACTGCACCCACTTTTAAAGCCTTTGAGGAAGGTTCAGAAACCATGTCTAAAGAAGCAAACACCCAACTTGCGATTCGTCAGGAAAAATTCATTCGTGATTTAAAAAATGCCCTCGTTCGAATTGAAAATAAAACCTATGGCATTTGCCGTGTAACAGGTAAATTAATCAATAAAAAACGCCTGTATTTAGTTCCCCATGCTACCTTGAGCATAGAGGCTAAAAACATGCAAAAATAGTAGCCCCTTTATTCTGAAAACAAAAAAAACATACTTTACCCTTGCTTGGGCTATTGCTTTCATTAGCCTTGTCCTTCTAGTGGATCAAGCCAGTAAGTTTTACATTAAATTGAATTATCCCCTTTCAGGTTATGGTGTACCCGCCATATTAGATTGGGGTTTTTTTAAAATTCTCTTTGTTGAAAATAGCGGTATGGCGATGGGTACCAAACTCAATGATTTCATCCCTTTTATTACTGAAAAAACAGCCAAACTAATACTAACTCTATTCAGAATACTGGCCATTTTCGGACTGGGATATTGGCTGTGGGATTCCATTAACAAACAAGTACATGTGCTTCTCAAATGGGCTTTGGCACTCATTTTTGCTGGAGCATTAGGAAACATCATCGATTCTGCTTTTTACGGACTCATTTTTACAGACAGTTACAACCGCGTTGCTACTTTATTTCCAGAGCAGGGCTATGCCCCCTTATTTTACGGACATGTAGTCGACATGCTCCAATTTCCTCTCGTTGAATGGGATTGGCCCACTTGGATGCCTTGGATTGGCGGACAACACTTTTTATTTTTTCAATATATCTTTAATGTAGCCGATACGGCAATAAGTACGGGGGTGGGAATTTTAATTGTATTCAACAAGAGAATTTTCGCTAAAACCAAAGACTAAAAGCGGTATATTTTATCTGGGCAAACACAATAATCTAAAGGAATATCTCCCGAATAGCTGTCCGCAATGGCCGGAATCGGATTAAAAAAAGAAAGTCCAATTTTTAAAACCTCCGGTTTGCATTGACTTAAAAAACGATCGTAATAGCCCTTGCCGTAGCCTACCCTATGTCCTTTGAGGTCGCAAATGAGTAAGGGGACAAATACTACATCTAAAAGTAGGGGGTCAAAAAAAATCCCCTCCGAAGGTTCGGGTATCTGCCAACTGTTGTTCACTATTCGAGTGCTGTCTGTAAGCAATATATGTTTAAGGTCTCTAGGGCCCTCGAGCTTTGGGAGTACCACCTCTTTATCCCTGCCTTGTAAAAGGGTTAGCACTAGGGAGGTATCTATTTCTGCTTTTGATTCTATGGGTAAAAACAAATGAAAATAACGGTAGTCCCAAATGGGCAACTGCAAACATTGATTGGCTACCGCAAAACTCTGTTGTTCGTGAGTTTCCTTGGACAGTTCCTTTCTTTTTTTGAGGTAAAATGCTCTAAGTGCTGTCTTGGTGGGCTCCATATTCATTAAATCCTTCTGACCTTTATTCAATGCCAAAGAAAATCAATATTTTCGTTTTGTGAAATCTGAACAGCTTGAAATTCAATTAAAAAGTCTCCCTGAAGTAGCAGGCGTTTACCAATATTACGATAAGCAGGAGAGAATCATTTACATTGGAAAAGCTAAAAATTTAAGAAAACGTGTCAATTCTTATTTCACCAAAACTCACGACAACCGCAAAACGGCTTTATTGGTCAAAAATATAGTTCGGGTAGAACACATTGTGGTCCCTTCTGAAATGGATGCCCTCCTTTTAGAAAATAATTTGATCAAAAAATACAAACCCCGATACAACATCTTACTAAAAGACGACAAAACCTATCCGTGGATTTGCATTAAAAAAGAACCCTTTCCGAGGGTATTTTTTACCCGCAAAGTCATTCGTGACGGTTCGGACTATTTTGGCCCCTTTACCAGTGTGAAAACGATACGTTCCCTATTGGATTTGATTCGCAATTTATATCCCTTACGGACGTGCAACTACGACTTGAACAAGGAAAAAATTGAAGCCAAAAAATACAAGGTTTGTTTAGAATATCATCTTGGCAACTGCTTGGCTCCCTGCGTGGGTAAGGTTGCCCCTGAAACGTACAATGCCAACATCGCCGCGATTCGGGACATAATCAAAGGAAATTTTAAGTCGGCTTTTAAAGCATTACATGAGGAGATGAATAGCTATGCCGAACGCATGGAGTTTGAAAAAGCCCAATGGATCAAAGAAAAGATTGCCAATCTTGAAAACTACCAGGCTAAATCAACCGTAGTAAATCCCAAAATAAGCCATGTAGATGTCTTTTCTGTTATTTCAGACGAGAGTTACGGCTATGTAAATTATTTACAGGTTTCCTTTGGAGCGATCGTGCGTTCGCATACATTAGAAATAAAGAAAAAACTAGACGAATCTGATGCCCGACTCTTACAATTGGGCATCATCGAAATCAGACAGCTGTTTTCAAGTACTTCAAATACAGTGTTTCTTTCAGAAAAAGTCTCTTTAGGAGCGTCTTTGAAGGTAGAAGTCCCCCAACAAGGCGATAAGAGAAAGCTGGTAGAAATGTCCCTGCGAAATGCAAAGTATTTCAGGATGGAGCGTTTTAAGCAAATCAAAATTGTGGATCCTGATCGCCATGTGAAGCGTATCATGGAGCAAATGAAGAAAGACCTCAGGCTACCCAAAGCGCCCTACCACATCGAATGTTTTGACAACTCCAACATTCAAGGTTCTAATCCAGTAGCAGCCTGTGTGGTGTTTCGAGACGGCAAGCCTTTCAAAAAGGACTACCGACACTACAACATCAAAACCGTGAGTGGTCCCGACGATTTTGCCTCTATGGAGGAAGTGGTATACAGGCGGTATAAAAGGCTGCTGGAAGAAGAGCTTGCTTTGCCCCAACTCATCGTGATTGACGGAGGAAAAGGACAACTTTCCTCTGCAGTAAAAAGTCTAGATGCTTTGGGATTAAGAGGAAAAATTTCCATTTTAGGAATCGCTAAAAGGCTGGAAGAAATTTATTTCCCAGAAGATTCCATCCCCCTTTATTTGGATAAAAAATCAGAGACGCTGAAAATCCTCCAACGCGCTCGTGACGAAGCGCACCGTTTTGGGATTAGCTTTCATCGAAACAAGAGAAGCCAATCCAGTCTGGGCTCAGAGTTAGACAAAATTCCAGGGGTGGGTCCCGCCACACGCGACCAACTGCTCCGCCATTTTAAATCTGTCAAACGAGTCAAAGAGGGAACCCAAAAAGAAATTGTCGCACTTTTGGGACCTCAAAAAGGAGAGAAAATATTCAAAGCGCTACACCCTTAATTTTAAATAATTTTTAAAAAAGTTCCTGTCCCATCATCCTTTATGATTTCTTACCTTTGCCCCATGGCAAAACGTCTCTTATTTGTTCTGCTTTTTAGTTTGTCCGCAGGAACCTCTCAAAACTTTCCGTCGGATTCTTTGGCTCCTATAGAATCTTTTAAAGAGGGAGAGTGGTTTCAACTTCGACTCCATTATGGGGTTTTTAATGCCAGTTATGCAAGCTTTATGTTGTCACGTGATACCCTAGGAACAAAACCCGTTTTTCACGCCAAGGGATTTGGAGAAACGACCGGATTAGCGAGATGGTTTTTTAAAGTAGAAGACTATTACGAAAGCTATTTTGATGAAAAAACAGGAGCCCCCTACAAGTTTATCCGAAACATAAACGAGGGAGGCTATACCAAAAATGTTGAAATCAATTTTGACCACACCCTCAATACCGCAAAAGTCCTTGACAAAAAGAAAAAAGAAACCCGTCAATTTCAAACAGAACCGAATGTTCACGATCTTGTTTCGTGTTTTTATTATTTGAGAAATCACTACCCACAAGAGGGTGTCTCGGTTAATGAGACCTTTGACATCAACATGTTTTTTGACAATGAAAACTATGTTTTCAAATTAAAATACTTGGGAAAAGAAACCATAGACAGTAAATTTGGGGAAGTGAAATGCTTAAAATTTCGACCTATGGTCCAATCGGGAAGAGTCTTTAAAGAACAGGAGAGCCTTACCCTTTGGGTTTCGGATGACAAAAACAGGTTGCCCATCCGATTTCAGGCGGATATTTTGATTGGCTCAATCAAAGCAGACATTGAAAACTTTAAAAACCTAAAACATCCTTTTAAAATTGTCTTAGATTAAATCCTCTACAATAGCATACATGAAACCATTAGACCTTTTATTGAATTCTTTTAAAATGCCCCTTTATTTGCTGAGCTTAATTGTGGTTTTTGCCTTGGGGTGTAAGGGAGGGGAAGAAACTAAAGCCGTAGTTGTGGAAGAGGTCGCAGAAGAACCCACTCCCGATCTCTACTTTGGGATTGATCAAAATAACTATTCGGTAAAAGAATTTAAGATCAAAAGGGGGGATACCTTTGGCAAAATTTTGGAAAACAACGGGATTGACTACCCGGAAGTCTATGCTATCCTCCAGGCCATTAAGGGCAAAGTAAACATTCGCAAACTGACCCTGGGAAAACCCTACACCTTGTTTTTTAGTAAAGACTCCCTGTCAAGCCCTGAATATTTTGTCTATCATCCGGATGTTTCAAGCTATAAAAAAATCCACCTCAGAGACAGTCTGTACGGCGAAGAAATAAGTAAGCCCTTCAGAACATTAGAACTGGAGGCCTCAGGAATCATAGAAAGTTCCCTTTATGAAACCATGCAAAACAATGGAATCAACGAAGCTTTAACCTACTACCTCTCTGATGTATACGCCTGGACCATAGATTTTTTCCGCCTTCAAAAAGGAGATCGATTTAAAATTATTTACACTGAAAAGTTTGTGGATGACAGCATCTCTATAGGTATAGACCGCATCAAAGCGGCCTATTTTGAACACAAAGGCAAACCGCTTTACGCCTTTGAATATGTCAGTGATGAAGAAAAAGGAATCGTTGATTACTTTGACGACGAGGCAAACAGTTTACGAAGAGCCTTTTTGCAAGGTCCCCTAAAGTTCAATAGGGTTTCTTCTCGCTATAATTTGAGAAGAAGAATTGCCTATTATGGCAATCGAATACGACCTCATAAGGGTACTGATTTTGCTGCCTCTGTGGGAACCCCTATACTCGCTACTGCTAATGGAACGGTAACCAAAGCCAGCTATACGAAAGGTAATGGCAACTATGTAATGATTAAGCACAATGGCGTCTATGCTACCCAATACCTTCACATGAAGAAAAGAAATGTAAAGGTAGGACAATATGTGGAGCAAGGAGACGTAATTGGTTGGGTCGGTATGACAGGAAACACTTCCGGTCCGCACGTTTGCTATCGGTTTTGGAAAAACGGCCGTCAGGTAGATCCTTTCAAGCAAAAACTCCCTGAAGCCAAACCCATTGCTCCTGAGTTAAAATCTAAATTTGAACGTCACATCGTTCCCTACAAAACTAAATTAGATTGCATTGCTTTTGAAACTCAGCTGGGTTCAGAAATTGCTGTAATCCATAATCAAAACCAAAATGCAAAAAAAGACCCTTCCTAATAAACCCTTAACTGAACATTCCTCCTGGAAAGCACTAGTAGCACACCAGCAAAAAATTGCCCAGACTTCTATTTTAGACCATTTTAGCAAGGAACCCAATCGGCTGGACTACACCACTTTTGAATGGGAAAATTTTTATGTGGATGTTTCTAAAAATAGAATAGACCAAAAGGGATTTGACTTATTGCTTCAATTGGCCGAAGAAAGTGGGCTTGCCAAAGCCATTACTGCTCAATTTTCAGGGGAACTGATCAATCATACAGAACAAAGAGCGGTACTCCATACCGCACTAAGAACACTCAAAAAAGATCCCGTTTTAGTCGATGGGAAAAATATCTTAGCTGAAGTGGAAGCCGCACAAAATAAAATGTTTGCCTTTTGTGAAAAGGTCATTTCTGGAGACTGGAAAGGCTACAGCGGAAAAGCCATCACACACGTAGTCAATATTGGGATAGGAGGTTCTGACCTGGGCCCAGCCATGGTAGTTGAAGCATTGGCACATTATCAAAATCACCTCGAACTGCGTTTTGTTTCCAATGTAGACGGAGATCATCATCACGAAGCGTTGAAAGGACTGGACCCAGAAACTACCTTGTTTGTAGTAGTGTCCAAAACCTTTACCACTCAGGAAACCTTAAGCAATGCCAACAGCATACGCCAATGGTTTTTATCCAAAGCCCCTGAAAGTGGTATTTCAAAACACTTTATAGCCGTCTCTACCAATCTTGAAAAAACAAAAGCCTTTGGTATAGACCCTGAAAACACTTTCCCGATGAATGATTGGGTTGGCGGGCGTTTTTCGCTCTGGAGTACAGTGGGGTTGAGCATCTGTCTTGCGGTAGGTCCAGACCACTTTAAGGCTTTACTTCAAGGTGCAGGGAAAATGGATCTTCATTTTCAAGAAACTTCTTTTGAAAAAAACATACCTGTGGTATTAGGGCTTTTAAGCATCTGGTACAACAACCTATGGGGGGCAGAAAGCGAGGCCATTATTCCCTACACAGAATATTTGAAAAACCTGCCTGCTTATCTCCAACAAGGCATCATGGAAAGCAATGGAAAATACGTTGGACGTGATGGAATACCCGTGCAGTATCAAACCGGTACCATCATTTGGGGTGCTTCAGGAACCAATGCTCAACATGCCTTTTTTCAACTCATTCACCAAGGAACTAAACTCATCCCTGCTGACTTTATCGGCTTTAAAAAGTCCCTAAACGGCAATGTAGCGCATCAAAATAAATTACTTGCCAATTTTATTGCTCAAACCGAAGCCTTGATGGCTGGAAAAACCAAAAGCCAAGTAATGGATGAACTCCAACACTCCAACATGAGCTCCTCCCTACAAGAAGCATTAGCTCCCTTTAAGGTATTTGAAGGCAATAAGCCCACCAATACCCTTTTAATCGAACAGCTGAGTCCCGAAAATTTAGGGGCCTTAATTGCGCTATACGAACACAAAATATTCGTGCAAGGAATCCTTTGGAATATCTACAGTTACGACCAATGGGGAGTAGAACTTGGAAAACAACTGGCAACTAAAGTGCTTGAGGATATCGAAGGAGAAGCAGCGCATGCTCACGACCCTTCAACTTTAAAATTACTTTCTAAAATCTAACCCCCTCAAGGCTTTATTGTGCGTGAGCCTATTGCGTAAATTGAATGTCTTTAATTACCAATTGGAGGCTTGTACTCCCATTAAATTCGTTTTCATCAATATGATAAAGGATCGAAAAAGAACTTTTCTGTTTGACCTTACGATGATGGGCTCCTAACCCAAACCCAATCCCCTCAATCACCGTTCCACTAGGATCGATAATTTCAAGCTTTAAATGATCTTCCTCTTTTCCTACCAGGCGACTCCCGCCCTTATCCATGCAGTGATGGCTCACGAAAACAGGTTTCATATTCTTAGGGCCAAAAGGGGCCATCTGAATTAAAATACGGTAGAGTTTGGATGTGATTTGATCCAAAGTCAATACCGCATCGTAGAACAGCATTGGGGTTTTATGAGACGCTTGAATACGATCTTGAACCGCCTGTTCAAAAGCATCTTTAAAAGCTTCCAACTGTGCTTCATCAAGGGTCAGTCCAGCAGCATATTTATGCCCTCCAAACTGGATCATATGCTCTTTACAAGCTTCCAAAGCCTCGTATACATCAAAGCCTTTTACTGATCGTACCGATCCTGCCAGTATCCCTTCGGACTTAGTAAGTACAATCGTAGGTCTGTAGTGGTACTCTATTAAACGGGAAGCTACTATTCCGATAACCCCCTTGTGCCAAGAAGGGTGATACACCACAGTAGTGTTCTTGTCTACAGCCTCTTGCAATTCAATTTGTTGAAGGGCTTCTTTAGTGATTCGCTCATCCGTTGACCGGCGTTCCTCATTGAAAAATTCAATAGAACGCGCCAAGGGTAAGGCCTCTTCTTGACGCTTTGCGAGCAATAATTCAACTGCATTAATCCCTTGATTCATTCGACCTGCAGCATTGATTCTTGGTGCTATAATAAAAACCAAATCACTTACCCGTAGGGGCTTTTTTAAGCGTGACAAAAAAAACTGAAATCCGGGTCG
>JALQVM010000130.1 GCA_023263685.1 Flavobacteriaceae bacterium
TTTAACTACCGGAAAAATTAGTTGGAAAATCCCCATAGGTAACACCAAAGAACTCCAAGAAAAAGGGATACATACGGGAACCGAAAACTACGGAGGGCCCATAGTAACCGCTGGTGGCTTAGTTTTTTTAGCCGCTACCAAAGACGGAATGTTCCGCGCCTTCAATAAAAAAACAGGGGCCTTACTTTGGGAAACAAAACTCCCCTATCCTGCTTATGCAACTCCTGCTACCTATTCCGTGGAAGGCAAACAGTATCTCGTTATTGCCTGTGGGGGTGGAAAATTAGGCACTCCTTCGGGAGATGTTTACCTCGCCTTTTCTCTTTAAGGTTTTTCAAAAACCCCTTAACCCCTTAACTACTTCTAATTCGTACGGGTTAAATTTTTTTTCTATTTTGGTAGCACTTTTGAATTTAACTCAAACTATATTTTATTTCTTATGGAAGAAATCTCTTCGCTCTTGACTGAGCAAACCTTCGCGATCAATACCGTATGGGTAGCACTATGTGCCGCTTTAATCTTTTTTATGGAGGCGGGGTTCGCCTTGTTAGAAGCCGGATTTATTCGCTCAAAAAATACCATGAGTATCATCGCCAAGGTGATCATTGACATCACTTTTGGGGGTATTGCGTTTTTTATCGTTGGCTTTGGTATTGCCTATGGTGCATCAAACGGTTGGTTTGCTTTTGATATGGGCATATCGTCTAATGACTTGGGTCTGGGGCTCACCGTTTCCAACAAATTATTTTGGTTTATACAATTGGGCTTTGCGGTAGCTGCTATTTCAATTGTATCCGGTGCTTTAGCAGAACGCATGAAATTATGGGCTTATGCCATCCTGGTATTTGTATTTTGTGCCTTGCTTTATCCGCTTGTTGCCAATTGGGTATGGAATCCCAACGGATGGTTAGCATTAAGGGGTTTTAATGATTTTGCAGGCTCTGCAGCAGTCCATGCGATGGGAGGTTTTGCGGCATTAGCAGCAGCGCTAGTTCTAGGTCCTCGACTGGGTAAATACAATGAAGACGGTTCTTCCAATACCATCCCTGGGCACAATCTGCCCCTAGCAGCAGTAGGTGCCTTTATCCTCTGGTTTGGTTGGTTTGGCTTTAATCCCGGCTCCTCCCTAGGAGCGGTTGGAAACTGGGAATTAATTGGTTCTGTCGTGGTCAATACATTTTTAGCTTCTGCAGCAGGAGGTATTGCAACCATGGTGTACACTTATTTTACCTATAAAAAAATTGACATTACCATGGTCATCAATGGAATTTTAGCCGGTCTTGTCTCGATCACTGCTGGTTGTAATGTGGTTGGTCCAGGTTCTGCTATCGTGATCGGATTGATTGCCGGCGTGCTGGTTGATGTAGCTGTATTGTTTTTTGATCGATTAAAGGTAGACGATCCTGTGGGTGCAGTTGCCGTTCATGGAGTTAATGGCTTGTTTGGAACTGTTGCGGTTGGTTTTTTTGCACAAGAAGGCGGATTGCTATTTGGTGGAGGTACTTCCCTACTGTTTACTCAAATTATAGGTGTTTTGAGTATTGCACTATTTTCATTTTGCTTAACTTACCTTATCATGAAATTCCTTAAAATGACAGTAGGTATTCGGGTGTCTAAAGAAGAAGAAAAAGCCGGTATTGATGCAGTATCATTTGGAGTTAAATCTTACACCTCAAATGAATAATTATTAAATACATATTATGAAAAAAATAGAAGCTATTATCAGAAAATCAAAGTTTAAAGAAGTAAAAGAAGCCTTGCACAACGTTGAAGTTAATTTTTTTAGCTATTGGGATGTAACGGGTATTGGGAATGAAAAGGAGGGTCATGTGTACCGCGGGATAAGCTACAGCACTTCTGAAATTCAAAGGCGATTTCTTTCTATAGTTGTCAATGATGACTTTGTAGAGCCTACGATCAATGCCATTTTAAAGTCGGCAGCAACGGATCGTGTGGGCGATGGTAAGATCTTTGTACTTCCTGTGGAAGAGGCCTATCGAATCCGAACGGGTGAAAAAGGGGGAACGTCTTTGAATTAAAATCTACTCTTCCAGCGAAGCTGTTTTTTGATTTAACGTTTGGATGTCAAAACCCGCCGTTTTTTTATAATTGCTCATCGTTGCGTCGATTTCGCTATGGGGAATTTCTTCGGTAGAAAATCCTGTAGGAAAACGATTTTCCATTAAATCTAAAATTGCATCGGGTCCTTTTTTCCGATTTTGAATGACAATTTTTGAGGTGGCTGGAAGTCGATTTTCCTCGTAGACTTGAAGTGCCTGCTCCACTGTTGTTTCTCGACGGAATGCTTCGGTCAACGAGGCTGCATCAAGTATGGCTTGTGATGCTCCATTAGATCCAATAGGATACATGGGATGAGCTGCGTCGCCAAGCAAAGAAAACCTGCCAAAACTCCATTTTTGTAAGGGATTTCGGTCCGACATAGGAAATTCATACAGGGATGCCGCCCGGTTGATCATTTCGTACACGTCCAACCAATCGTAGCGCCAAGCCTTATATTTTTCTAATAAAAAGGTTTTTTCTACCTCCTTGTTCCAGTCTTGAATTCCTCCGTTTTCATGCGCCTCCGCTTTTAGATTTGCTACCCAATTTATATGCTGAAGCCCGGTAGTAGGGTGGGGTAATCCAATCGGATAAATTACCATTTTTTGTTGATTGGATCCTATCATGGTCATGGTAGATCCGTTTAAAAAAGGAGGCATTAAAGAGGTTCCTCTGTAGAGTATGTTTCCAGAGAAAATGACTTTTCCCTCCTCGGGATAGCACTGAGCTCTGCTGACCGAATGAATTCCATCGGCACCTATCAAGACGTCAGAATCCACTTTTACACGTTTTTTGGTGTCGTTATTTTGGGTAAATACTGCCGTGATAGCATCCTCCGTTTGAGAAAAAGATTCCAAATGATGGCCTAAAATTATTTTATCAGAGCCTAAAGTAGCAACACATTGTCGGTAAAGCATTTGCTGTAGTAAGCCTCTGTGAATTGAAAACTGGGGCCATTTGTATCCTGCAAAAGTTCCCCTTGGGTCACTCAAAAAAATTTGTCCTAGACGATTTGCATAGACTAAGTTTGACGTTTTTATTCCAATTTTTTCTAATTCAGGAACCAAGCCTAGGTAGTCTAGAATTCGAACGGCATGGGGTAATAAATTTATCCCTACTCCGAGAGGCTTAAGCTCATTGACCGATTCGTAGACCCTAACCTCATGCCCGTTTTTATGTAGGCAAAGTGCGGTTACCAACCCCCCTATACCGCCTCCGGCTATGGTAAATGATTTTTTCATTGTGTTGTATTCAGTCGAATTAGGCGGGTAAGTAAGCCCGCTAAACCAATAGGTAGTGCAAAACTACTAAAACCTTCAACCATAGTAAAGCCTGCCGCAACCAAGATTCCTCCTACTACAGGACCAATAATTCCCCCTATTCTACCCAATCCAATGGACCATCCAACTCCTGTTGTTCGAATTTGAGTGGTATAGAGGCTTGCTGCAATGGCATACAACCCTACAAAGCCGCCTTGCACTCCAAAACCGAGTAAAAACAAAATCACCAAAAGCACGGCAGAACCCTTGAAAAGTCCAAAGCCCACTAGAAACAACATGGATAAAATCAATAAATTGCCAACCACCTTGGTAAGGCCAAATTTGGTTGATAAATACCCTTGAACTAAGATTCCAAATA
>JALQVM010000131.1 GCA_023263685.1 Flavobacteriaceae bacterium
AGCACCAAATGGTTGCCTGTCGCTATGCAAAGTTCAACCAATCCAAAAGCAATGTGACTTCTGGAGGATTAGGAACCATGGGATTTGCCTTACCCGCAGCCATTGGGGCTAAAATGGGCGCCATGCAACGCGAAGTGGTTGCCGTGATTGGAGACGGGGGCTATCAAATGACCATACAAGAATTAGGAACCATTTTTCAACAGCAATTGGCAGTAAAAATCGTGGTGTTAAACAATGATTTTCTGGGAATGGTAAGACAATGGCAGCAACTGTTTTTTGACAAACGTTACGCTTCTACAGAAATGGTCAACCCCGATTTTGTGACCATTGCCAAAGGATTTCAAATTGAAGCCAAACGGGTTAAGGAACGCAAAGATTTAGACCAGGCGGTCAAGGAAATGATGGCTTCTGATAAGCCTTATTTCTTAGAAGTTTGTGTGGAAAAAGAAGACAATGTATTTCCTATGATCCCCTCAGGGGCAAGTGTTTCTGACATAAGATTAGAATAAAATGGAGCAAAAAACATATACCATTTCCGTCTATACGGAGAACAACGTCGGCTTGCTTAACCGAATCTCTGCGATTTTTCTAAAGCGCCATATCAACATAGAGAGCTTTTCTACCTCACAATCAGAAATAAAGGACGTATTTCGGTTTGTAATCGTAGTAGAAATGACCGCCGAGAAAGTGGCCAAAGTAGTCGGGCAAATTGAAAAGCAAATTGATGTCATCAAAGCCTTTTATCACACAGATGAAGAGACTATTTTCCAAGAAAATGCGTTGTATAAAGTCAAATCCAGTGCGTTGTTTGAAGAGCGGCAAATACAGAACATCATCAAAGAAAGCCACTCCAACATCGTTACGGTTTCTCCTGAGTTTTTTGTCATAGAAAAAACAGGCTTTCGATCGGAAACTGAACAGTTGCGCAAAGATTTAGAACCTTACGGTTTGCTTCAGTTTGTGCGGTCGGGTCGAATTTCAGTAACCAAGGCAAAAATGGGAATTTCAGAAATATTAAATACTTTTAAAAACAATAACAAATAAAATCATGTCAAATTATTTTAATCAATTAGCACTGCGTCAACAACTGGAACAACTGGGACAATGTCGTTTTATGGACGCTTCAGAATTCGATGAAGGGATTGGTGCACTCGAAGGAAAAAAAATCGTAATTGTAGGTTGTGGAGCGCAGGGGTTGAATCAGGGACTCAATATGAGAGATTCAGGATTGAATATTGCCTATGCCTTGCGGCAGGGAGCCATTGAACAAAAAAGAGCCTCCTATCAAAATGCGGTAAGCCATGATTTTCAAGTTGGGACGTATGAAGAATTAATTCCTACTGCAGATGTGGTGATCAACCTTACTCCAGATAAAAACCACAGCGCCGTAGTAGAAGCCGTAATGCCTTTAATGCAAAAAGGGGCCACACTTTCTTATTCTCACGGATTTAATATAGTGGAAGAAGGAATGAAGATTAGAGAAGATTTGACCGTGATTATGGTGGCACCAAAATGTCCCGGTTCGGAAGTACGTGAAGAGTACAAACGTGGCTTTGGGGTCCCAACTCTAATCGCTGTACATCCAGAAAACGATCCGAACGGACAGGGACTGGATCAAGCGAAAGCCTATGCTTATGCTACAGGAGGTCATCGTGCCGGGGTATTGGAATCCTCTTTCGTGGCCGAAGTAAAATCCGATTTGATGGGAGAACAAACCATACTTTGTGGGGTTCTTCAAACCGGCTCTATCTTGAGTTTTGATAAAATGGTCGCAGAGGGAATTGATCCTGGATATGCGGCGAAGTTGATTCAATACGGCTGGGAAACCATAACCGAGGCCTTAAAGCACGGAGGGATTACCAACATGATGGACCGACTTTCTAATCCAGCCAAAATCAAGGCCTTTGAACTTTCGGAACAATTAAAAGAAATCTTACAACCGCTTTTTGAAAAGCATATGGACGACATCATGTCGGGTCATTTTTCTAAAACCATGATGGAAGATTGGGCAAATGATGATAAAAACCTTTTGTCTTGGCGAGCAGCCACAGGAGAAACGGCCTTTGAAAAAACAGCCATTACCGATCAAGAAATCGCTGAGCAGGAGTTTTTTGACAACGGAATACTGATGGTGGCATTTGTTCGAGCTGGGGTTGAATTGGCATTTGATACCATGGTCGCTGCTGGGATAAAAGAGGAATCCGCCTATTACGAATCCTTGCATGAAACTCCCCTGATTGCGAACACCATAGCCCGAAAGAAATTATTTGAAATGAACCGTATTATTTCTGATACTGCCGAGTACGGATGTTATCTTTTTGATCATGCAGCAAAACCCCTGCTTACAGATTTTATGAAAGGAATCAAATCTGATGTAATTGGAGCGGGACTCGCTAATAAAGACCAGGGTGTAGATAATAAACAATTGATAGATGTCAATGAAATTATTCGTTATCACCCAGTAGAAATGATCGGATATGAACTCCGAGCCTCTATGACTGCGATGACTAAAATAGTATAAATGGCTAGCCTGCCTTCACTAGAGGGAGTTTATGAGGCGGTCTCCCGTTTGACAGGTGTGATTAGAAAAACGCCTTGGGAGTACAATGAGCGTTTGTCTGAGGAGACAAGCGCTTCTGTTTTTTTTAAACGAGAAGATTTACAACAGATCCGTTCCTTTAAAATCCGAGGGGCTTACAATAAAATCAGTTCGCTGACCGCGTCCGAACGTTTAGGAGGTATCGTTTGCGCCAGCGCTGGAAACCATGCCCAAGGGGTGGCCTATGCGTGTAAAAAACTCCAAATTCAAGGCACCATCTACATGCCTGCTACCACTCCCCAACAAAAAGTAACCCAAGTGCGCATGTTCGGGGAAGACTTTGTCGATATCGTACTAACAGGCGATACCTACGATGCCTCCCAAAAGGAAGCCTTAAAATTCACTAAAAAAGAAGGAAAAACCTTCATCCATCCCTTTGACGATCTACACGTAATAGAAGGTCAGGCAACTGTAGCTCTGGAAATTTTGGAGCAAACCAAAGATCCCCTAGATTTTATTTTTGTTCCCGTCGGGGGTGGGGGGTTGATAGCCGGCATCGTGACCGTGATGAAATCGCTTGCACCTCATACCAAAATAATAGGGGTAGAGCCCCTAGGAGCAGCTTCTATGCAGCAAGCCCTAGAATCTGGTGAGCGCGTGGTGTTAAAAAAGCTGGATCGCTTTGTGGATGGGGCAGCGATACGTCAGATTGGAGCCCTTCCTTTTGAAGTGTGTAAGAACTCGCTGGAAGACGTCCTTACCGTAGCCGAGGGTAAAGTTTGTCAAACCATACTCGATTTGTACAACAAGGAAGGAATTGTTGCTGAGCCCGCAGGGGCACTTGCCATTGCAGGAATAGAGCAAATGGGATCTTCGCTCAAAGGCAAGCGGATAGGAGTGTTGTTGTGCGGTGGAAATAACGACATTTTACGCATGCCTGAAATCAGCGAACGCGCCTTGCTTT
>JALQVM010000132.1 GCA_023263685.1 Flavobacteriaceae bacterium
CTGTTTCCAATCACGCCTAAGAAAATATTACGCTATGCTCAATTGCAATTGTTTATTTCTTCCAAAGGAGATCAATGGGTAAGAAAAGTAACACAAAATGAATTGACCTTTGATTTTGAGCAGGACCAACTCCCTAAAGGTTCCAATACCTTTGCCTTTAACAGCAGTAAAACCAAAGATGGGTCCAGCATGCTTGCCATCAATACCCACCAACCCCTAGACGGTCCTGTTTCATGGTATGAGGCACATCTGTGTAGTGAAGAAGGAACGAATATACTGGGAGCCCTCTTTGCAGGTAGTCCCAATATATTGATCGGAGCCAATGAAAACCTGGCATGGGCACATACCGTAAATCAGCCAGACAAAACCGATGTTTTTGCATTGGAACTACACCCAAAACACAAACGTAAGTATAAAGTCGACGAAGACTATCTGGAGTTACTCCCAAGGAAAGCAACGCTTGAGCTCAAGGTACTAGGCATTCCCCTCAAAATAAAAAAGAAATACTACCAGAGCATTTACGGTCCAACCCTAAAAAGCAAAACGGGAATGTATGCGGTTCGAACCCCTGCCCTTTTTGAAATTCGTGCCCTTGAACAATGGTGGCGAATGAATAAAGCTTCAAATTTTACTGAATTTTACAATGCCCTTAAAATGAAGGCTTTACCGGGTTATAATATCGGTTATGCCGATAAAAATGATACTATTTTTTACATCTCAAATGGATTGATACCTAAAAGAGCCGGGGGCTATGACTGGGAAGGTATTGTTCCGGGAAATACTGAGAAAACACTTTGGACCGAAACCTATGACATCGAAGAATTGCCTCAGGTGCTCCAGCCTAAATCGGGCTATATCTACAATGCGAATCACACTCCTTTCCGATCCAGCGATTCCTTGGATAATCCTATGCAGGAAAATTTTTCAAAACACATGGGGTTCGAGACATATGACAACAATCGATCCACACGTTTAAAAGAACTGATCGATCAATACGATAGCTTAAGTTATACCGATTTCAAACAAATCAAGTACGACAATCAATACCCCAAACCTTTTGTTTTTAGTTGGATGGACATCAATCACCTCGACAGTTTAGATCCCAAATCCTATCCTGAAATAGAAACGCTGATTCGTACCCTGCAAAAATGGGACAGAAAAGCGGATGCAAATTCTGTTGGTGCTGGAATTTTTGCCGTTTTTTACAACGAATTAAAAAAATATTACCGCACGCTTCCCTCGCCGAAGATCGTCCCCCCCTCGATCTTAATTGAAGCTCTAAAGGACACCAAAACCCATCTCTTAACGCATTTTAAAACAACAGAAATTCAACTAGGAGAATATCAAAAACTGGTACGTGGGAGTAAGGAATTGCCCATTTTTGGCCTTCCAGATGTTGTAACCGCCATGGCAAATGTCCCATATAAAGACGGCAAGGTTAAGGTCGTCAGTGGAGAATCTTACATAGAATTGGTTCGTTTTACTGAAAAAGGTCCTGAAATTGAATCAGTAATCTCCTATGGCAGTTCAGACCACCCCAATTCACCCCATTACGGTGACCAGATGGAACTGTATGCCCAATTTCAAACCAAAAAAATGAGCTTAGACAAAGAGGAAGTTTATGCTAAGGCCCAACGCATCTACCATCCCAAGTAAAAGTCCAGGTGTTTAAAATTGTATTGAGGCTATAGCGTCCGAATAAATGGTCTCGTATTTACCTATAATGCGTTCCAATGAAAACTTACTGGCTTGTTGCTTGGCTTGTTTTTTGAATTGCGCGTGTAATTGATCGTCTTTTAATAAAGCTATAGCGCGGGCAACCATGGTTTCAACGTCCCCTATATCCGCTAGATAGCCTGAAAAACCCTCAGCATTTACCTCTGAAATTCCCCCTGCGTTGGAGGAGATCACGGGTACGCCATGCGCCATGGCCTCCAAGGCAGAAAGTCCAAAACTTTCGTTTTCGGAAGGGAGCAAAAACAAATCCGTATAACATAAAATTTTATCGATTTCATTGCTGTTTCCTAAAAACAGCACTTTATCTTCCAAACCTGCCTTTTCCACGTACTCAATCGCCTTTACCTTTTCAGGACCTTCACCAACCATCATGAGCTTGCAGTCAATTTCTGGGTGTACTCCTTCAAAAATTGCAATCACATCCATGATGCGTTTTAAGGGTCTAAAATTACTGATATGGGTAAGGATTTTTTCTTCTTTTTGTGCGAGTAAACTCCGTTCGCAGGGTTTTGCGGCTCGGTTGATTTTTTCGGTATCGATAAAATTAGGGATGACTTCTATTTTAGTCGTAATGTCAAAAAGGCGAAGCGTGTCTTGTTTTAAACTCTCCGATACTGCAGTGACTCGATCGGAATGGTTGATACTGAACGTAACGGCTGGGCGGTAAAATGGATGACTCCCTACCAAGGTAATATCCGTTCCGTGTAAGGTGGTAACAATCGGAATTTGAATACCACAATCCAAAAGCATTTTTTTTGCCATATAGGCTGCATAGGCGTGTGGAATTGCATAATGCACATGAAGCACATCAATTTGCGCATTTTGAATTACGTCTACCAAACGACTCGACAAAGCGAGTTCATACGGCTGATATTTAAACAGCGGGTAGTCGGGGACATTAACCTCATGGAAATGTATATTGGGATGCTGAAGCGCCTCGAGACGCACCGGCTGGTGATAGGTAATAAAATGAATTTCATGACCCTTGGCAGAAAGCGCAATTCCTAATTCTGTGGCTACTACCCCACTCCCTCCAAAGGTTGGATAACAAACGATAGCTATATTCACTTTATTCTTTTTTAATCGATTAATGCTTGATAAAAATATTCTTGTATACGTGTTCTTATGTTGCTCTTGCTAAAGGTAAAATCATCATTGGGATAGGTTCGATTCGCCAAGATCACCAGTAGCAACTCTTCCTCTGGATCTGCCCAAGCAAAAGTACCGGTATAGCCCGAATGTCCAAAACTATCCATGGAAACACAACCGCAAGTAGAAACATGGGTTCCTTCCAACTGGGGCTTATCGAATCCGACGCCTCTTCGGTTTTCATCAGCACAATACGTACATACATTAAAGGCGGAAATCACTTCCGGATTGACTACCCTTTTCCCGTTGTAAATCCCTCCTTGAAGATACATCTGCATAAGAATCGCTACCGAGCGGGCGTCTCCGAAAAGCCTATACCATTTTGCATCGCTGCGCCCATATCGTGAACATGGCCGTCCAATTCTTGATGTCTAAAGTAGGTGTCCACCTCTGAGGGTACAATTTCTTCCGTATTAAAATGATGCAACGGATTATAACGCATTCGGTCAATTCCCAAAGGTTTAAAAATACGGTCTTCAACCAATTGATTATAAGGTAAACCGGTGGTGTTTTCATAGTATTTTTTAAGCAGGTAGTAGG
>JALQVM010000133.1 GCA_023263685.1 Flavobacteriaceae bacterium
AATGCAGGCTACAGCTAACGCTATTCCCTTTATTTTTAGTTCTTCCTGCACGGTTTACGGACAATCGGATACCCTTCCAATTCGAGAAAAGGAACCCTTAAAAGAAGCAACCTCACCCTACGGAAATACAAAACGGATGGGAGAACAGATCATTCAAGACTGTTGTAAAGCCTATCCGGACTTTAAGGCTATTTTATTGCGGTATTTTAATCCTATAGGAGCCCATGCTTCGGCAAAAATTGGAGAATATCCTATCGGAGTGCCGCAGAATTTGGTTCCCTTTCTTACACAAACGGTTCGGGGAGTTCGTCCTATCCTTAAGGTATTTGGCTCAAACTATCCTACGCCTGACGGTACTTGCATTCGTGATTATATACATGTTGTAGATCTTGCTGAGGCCCATGTAAAAAGTTTGCAATACCTTTTGAATAAACAAAATACAGAACCCTGTGAAGTGTTTAATGTAGGGACCGGTAAAGGGGTTAGCGTATTGGAATTGATCCGAGCTTTTGAAAAGGCTACGGGAGAAAAAGTGCCTTATGAACTTTCGGATCCAAGACCCGGCGATACAGTAGCAGCCTACGCAGATGCCAGTAAAATAGAACAGTGTATTGGCTGGAAAGCACGTCACACTTTAGAAGAGGCTCTTAGCAGTGCATGGGAATGGGAAAAACAATCAAACCACTGATTGGATAATTTTCATTACATTGAAATCATTAGACTTGAATTATGAAATCAAAAAAAAATATTAACAGAAGAAATGCGATTAAAACCATCGCCTTAGGGTCTGGCGCTTTGGCTATGCCCAAAGTTGAGTTGATGACTACTAAAGAGGAATACGCTCCCCTAAAAGGAAACATCAATCATTCCGTATGTCAATGGTGCTTTAATGATATTCCCCTTGAGACCTTAGCTCAAGAAGCACAAAAAATGGGTTTAGCCGGTATTGATTTAATAGGTGCCGAAGGCTGGGATACCCTTAAAAAGTATAAGTTAACCTCCACCATGTGTTACGGAGATTTGGAAGGTATATCTACCAGAAATTTGACGAATGGTTGGTGCGACCTACAATTCCATGAGGATTTGATAAAGCATTACAAGCGTTTTATTCCAATGGTCGCTGAGGCAGGCTGGACCAATCTAATTTGCTTTAGTGGAAACAGAAGGGGTATAGATGATAAAATAGGCTTGGAAAATTGTGTTAAAGGATTGAAAGAAATTCTTCATTTGGCAGAGCAACATGGCGTTGTATTGCATATGGAATTGCTTAATTCTAAAGTAAATCACGCGGATTATATGTGTGATAATTCTCCTTGGGGGGTTGCCCTCTGCGAAGCCCTGAATTCAGATAATTTTAAATTATTATACGACATCTACCACATGCAAATCATGGAAGGAGATGTAATACGGACGATAAAGGAAAACCAAAAACACTACGGTCATTTTCATACGGCGGGAGTACCCGGAAGAAATGAGATTGACGAGTCCCAAGAATTGTATTATCCTGCCATTATGGAGGCAATTGTAGCCACAGGATTCCAAGGATATGTAGCACAAGAATTCATTCCTAAAGACAAGACTGAAAAGGGACTTAAATCTTTAGCTGATGCGGTTCGTCGCTGTGATGTCTAGTATTTAGCGGCCTTGCCTTTGGATGAAGTCTCTTCTATAAAGTTGCGGATATCTTCATTCGCTTTGATCAGATCTTCATTTCGCAAATACATCATGTGACCGCTGCGGTAACCTTTAAAATAAAAACGGTCTTTCATTTTTCCGCTGGGATCTACTTGCCACATGGTGTATTTCGCATTGAAATATGTGGTTGCTCCATCGTAATAACCCGATTGGAAAAGCACTTTTAAATAAGGATTTTCAGCCATAGCTCTTCGCAGGTCTTCTCGTGTATTGTCATTGTCGTTGTTCCAAGGATGTACAGGTCCAAACATATTGTATTTGATATCTGTGCTAAACTTAAGTTCTTTGCGGATGTAATGGTTTATTGCAGGAGTAAACGAGTGCAACCAAGAAGTGAGTTCAGCGCTATAGTCTGGACCCATACCTGCGTCTTTCTTGTCGATACCCAAATACCGTGAATCCAACCGTCCTATAGTAACCCCTTGGTCTCTCAACAGGTCTTTCCAAAAAAATCGAGTAGGGACATCCAAATTATTCTGAAGAATAGACTCAAGGGAAAGGCCAGAGTACTGAGACATTGTATTGGCAACCTCCATTTTTTCTTTTTCGGTAATAAATCCACCTTTAGCGATAGCAGGAATCAATTTGTTGATGGTAAAGTCTTCTACTTCGGGTAACATTTCCGTTAGATCCTTTTGTTGAAGTGAAGCAGATAGTTTTTTGTGAAACCAAGCCGCAGCCGCAAAGTAGGGCAAGTTCATTGCAGAAGATACCGGTCCTCCCACACGAATTACCTTATAATCAGCTGGAGACACCATGATCACTCCATTGAGATACATCCATTGAGATTCTTGTAAGGCCGCAGAGAGTCCCATAACACGGGTTCCGCCATAGCTTTCTCCAATCAAATATTTAGGTGATTCCCAGCGCCCTTTTCTGCTCACGAAGGTGGTAAGCCATTCAGCCAAATAGGCAATGTCTTCGTTTATTCCAAAAAATTGTTTGCGATCGGGCATTTCTCCGTCTACTTCGAGCATTCTAGAGTAACCTGTATTTACCGGATTAATAAAAACAATGTCTGCCACGTCTAAAATAGAGTTGGGATTACTTTTGTAACCATAAGGTTGAACGGGATAGCCTTCTTCGTCAATTTTTAGAATCCGAGGTCCTGTATATGCCAAATGCATCCAGACTGACGCAGATCCTGGTCCCCCATTAAATGAAAAAATGAGAGGTCTTTCAGTTTCATTTTTGCTGTCCGTTCTTTTATAATAAGTGTAAAATAAAGTTGCTATGGGTTTTCCATCTGCATTCCATACAGGCTGGGTACCTGTTTGAGCCTGATAGGCTACCGTTTCACCTTTTATTTTGGTGGTATGATTAGTGATTACGAGAGTATCTACCGGGATTTTTCTGTCCTGTGCAGAAAGGCTTAGGGCAAAAAAGAATAGGGGAGCTAAAAATAATTTTTTCATTTTTTGAATTGTTAATAAGCTAATTTAAAAAAAAACCTCCCAAAAGGGAGGCTTACATTTGATTCGTATTTAAAACTAGTTAATTTTTAATTGAGCACTTCGGTTGATCTCAGCTCTTCTGTTGCTTTTTCTACCATTAATGGTATTGTTGTCTTCTATGGGTTTA
>JALQVM010000134.1 GCA_023263685.1 Flavobacteriaceae bacterium
ACAAGGAAAGATATTGAAAGTTTTATAACTTCAGGAAGTAAAACTGTTCAAAAATCAAAAGAATTGCCTGAACAAAAACAAGAGAAGCATGTTCAACCTGCTAAATCTTCAAGCGGTGAAATTTCTAGATTAAGAAGAAGAATTGCAGAGAATATGGTTATGTCAAAACAGACCTCTGCTCATGTAATGACCTCTGTCGAAGTTGACTATGAAAATGTTGAAATACTTAGAAGTAAGCACAAAAAATCGTTTAAAGAAGAGAATGGTTTTTCTTTAACTTATCTTCCTTTTATATCTTTAGCTACGATATATGCCTTAAGAGAGTATCCAGTTGTAAATAGTTCATTTGATCTTGATAAAGATATTCATAGTTTTCACAGCAACATTAATCTAGGTATAGCTGTTGATCTCAATCAAGATGGATTGTTAGTCGGAACCCTTCGTGAAGCAGATTCATTTAGCTTGAAAGGTTTAGCAAGAAAAATATCCGACACATCATCAAAGTTGAGAGAGGGATCTTATGATTTGGACGATGTATCTGGTAGTACATTTACCATCTCTAACAATGCAGCTGTGATTTCTAAAAGATAACTTTTACTTTCGGTGGTGTTCCAGCGACAGAGTGTTTTTTGTAGTTGCTCATAAGACAGAGAGGACTTGCCAAGGGCAACCATTTCTGCAAGCAATTGCATTTCGGCATATTCAATACCGTTGTGCACCATTTTTACAAAATGTCCCGCACCTCCTGTTCCAAAATAGGCACAGCAAGGAGCTTCATTCTTGTTTTTTGCAGCAATTTTAAACAAATCGGCTTGAACAATATCATAGGCTTTTTGATCACCGCCCACCATAAGAGAGGGTCCCTTTAGCGCACCTTCTTCCCCTCCTGACACACCCATTCCAATAAATAAAATGCCTTGAGTACGAAGGTTTTTTGCGCGTGCTTCCGTTTCCTGAAAATGCGCATTTCCACCGTCAACAACCACATCACCTTCTGACAGCAATGGGATCAGCTGCTCTAAAAACTGGGTTGTTGGTTGACCTGCGGGCAACATGATCAAAATTTTTCTGGGGAGGGCCAAGGCAGCTACAAAACCTTTTAACTCTTCGAAAGCTAGAGCTTGATTCAGTTCTGGAAACTGTTGTTTTTTCTTTAAGGCGACCTCTTCTTCCGTTCCTTCTATGCGCCTATTATAGAGCGCCAAAGGAATCTTTTTTTGAGCGAAATTTCTACTCAGACTGGTGCCCATAACCCCCATTCCTGCGACTCCCCATTGTGCTTTAGTTTGCATTCAGCTGTGGTTTTAGTTGTTCGATCATTGTTTCGATGGCAAGTGTACTGTCTAATTTTATTGCCTCTCTGGGAGGTTCAAGGGTGTCCAGTTGACTTTGGAGCAAACCTACAGGCATAAAATGGCTTCGTTTTTCCATCCGTTTTTTTAGTACTTCAAATTCTGCATGAAGGTAGATCCAAAGAATCGAATCAACAGGCAAATCCTCACTCAAAAGAGTTCGGTATTCTTTTTTTAATGCAGAACAGGCTAACACTTGTTTTTGTCCCAAATCGCTTTTAAGCTGGGCGTTGATTTTTTTTAACCAAGGCAGACGATCGTGATCGTTTAGAGGAACTCCAGCTTTCATCTTCCTTACATTCTCCTTTGGATGAAAGGCATCGCCCTCTAGGAAAGTGTAATTAAACCTAGAGGCTATGGCTTTTCCCACAGTGGTTTTACCACAACCGCTTACTCCCATAACAATAATAATCTTAGACACCTTGTAAAGTTAAAAATATGAAGCAAACTGCTGAACTTAAGTCGGGTTCAATTAAAGCTTGGAAACTGTTGAAATGCTATTCCAACATTTTATTTTACAAGGGATTAATACTAAAGACCAAAGGCCTGTCCCTTTCTTGCAATATTGAATCCCTGCCGCTGAACCCATAGCGAGGCTTCGCTGTTGGGGTTTAGCATGGGATTGGTGTGGTTCATATGGATAAAATAAACTTTTTTTTTAAGTGCGTTGGAATAGCTTTCAAGCAAAGCCACGGTTTCTTTTACCAGGGGATGCGGGATTTCTTCTACAGGCCGGTAGTTTAATTCAGCTTCATCAAAAAAAGTAGCATCAATAAAAGCGTAATCTACAATTTGAAGCACTTCTGCTAAATGGGTATTCCAACGTTCCCATTTATCAATATCGGGCAAGAATAAGGCAGATTTATTGGGGCCTTGGATTTTATAACCTACGGTTTCAGAAAACTCATCTCGATGCGGAACTAAAAGGGGCGTTATACGAACAGCACCTAGGGTGGTCTGACTTCCTGCTGTGAGTTTGTTGAGTTGAATGTTGTTTAGTTCGACCAGCTGGCTCCAGGGGGCATTAGTTTTTAAAAAAGAATACATTCTGGGCATGGCGTATACTGGAATATTTTTTGCTCCTAAGGCCTCCCTTCCCAGATGCATCAAACCGGAATAGTGCCCTATATGGGCATGGGTTAAAAAAACGGCCGAAGGACTGTTTTCCAAAGCTTTCCATTGCGATACAATATCAGGAGTAGCTTCAAATAGTATGTTTAAGTTAAGCTGAGGTTGGGCAAGGGCTAAAGCGGTAACTTCATAAGAGTTTGCTTGCTCAGGAGACCGATTGTAACAACACTCTTTTTTGCATCCTATATGGGGTAAACCGCCATCTTGTACTGTTCCTAGAACAACTAGGGATGGATTTTGCTTTAAGCTCCCGCTTTGACACTGACCCTGAACACAGAGCAAGGCCACTATCGATCCGAATATACAGTTTAATAAACCCCTGCCAAACACCTTATTGTTGAGTGTTGTTAAGGGTAATAATTTCTATGACTCCAGCACGGCCCTGCTGTCCCCATTTGTTGGTTTCAGCTAAGGATTCGTAGACTCTGACTTCTCGAATCAGATTAAAAGCTAAATTGTTTGGTGGACTATTGAATTGTTGCCCATCTACCAGCCATAAGGGATAGGCCTCGGCATTATTAAAAGACTCGGATTGGCGAATGATGACCAAGCCCTTTTGCAAATCAATTCTAGCAGAGCCCAGATGTTCACGAATGGCAGCAACCAGGTTAGGGGCGTTTTCGTTGACCCCCCATTCATTGAGGCCTCTTTTTTCGTAGCGTTCTTTTTGTTTTTCAAACGCTTTTTGACGTTTTAGGGCTTTAATTTCTTTCTTGCTAAGTTCCTTGGCTTCAATTTCAGTCTGAGCAAAACAGTTAACCATAATCAAAGAAATCAAAATTAAATACACTG
>JALQVM010000135.1 GCA_023263685.1 Flavobacteriaceae bacterium
TTAAGTCCTCAACCAGCTCGTATTCTTGTCCACTGGCTACTACAGCAAAATCCAGCCCCATTTCATTGCCTACCTTGACGGCTCTAAGGGTATTTAATTTGTCTGCAGCTTCAAATACTTTGGGGAGGTTTTTATTTTTTATGGCGGCTTCTATGGCCAAATCTACCTGATCTGCATTACCTGCCGCATACCATTGTACATCGTGATAAAATTGACGCAACAAGGCCATAGCACCCATCACTGAGCTAGGATAGGATTGGTTTGAGGTGGTACTTTTCTTAAAAGAAAAGTGTTCAGCGGCTTGGGTAGTAATAAAACGTGCGCTGTCTGGAAGGGCATCGCTTAAGGCCAAGAGCAAACTTGTACCTCTGTGAATTCCATTGGCGCAGTGGGTATTCACGACTCCAAACCCCGCTTCTCTTAAACTTTTGGCTGTGGATTTATCGTATCTATAATCGGTGAGTGAATTGTAATCACTGATGATATGATCGTTCCAATAGTATCCATCTCGACTGGCTTCGTATTGTGCACTGCGTCCGGAACTCGAATTTTTTTCCATGTTGATGCCGAAGCTGCTGTTCAGTTCGATAAAAGACGGATAAATATGGGTCCCGGTTTTGTCGTAAATTCTAGTATTCTCAGGGAGGGGTATGTTTTGACCTACCGCTATAATCCGACCGTTTTGTTCCAAAAGCGTAGCTTGATTTATTACCGTGCTCGGGTTAAGATGAATCGTAGCGTTTGTAAAGGCTTGGTAGTTGAGTTCTTTAGTTTTAACCGCCGTGTTGGTGGGAAAGTAATCTTGAGCTTGCACCACACCCAGCTGGAAAATACATAGTAGTAAAAATCTCTTCATTTGTTTTTTTCTCGAAAGTAGTGTAAAAAATACAATTATGAAATAAGGAGTAAATCCAGAATGAATCAATATTCCCTCTTTTGGGCATGCATTCGCACCACAGAGGACTGCCCTTGATGGAAAATGCCTTCAGCAAGTTCTATGACCTCTTCCTTTAGCTCAATCATATCAGAGTTTTTAAACTCAGCTTTGAGTTGAGAGGTGTCATAGAGCTGATTTAAATTTTTAGGGCCACCCACCTTTGGATTCTGTTTTTGAAAGCTGAGGTGATTTTTACTAAAAGCTTCTAAAATGACTCTTCCTTTGGGTTTGAGGAGTTGGGTCAAAAGTTGGTGATTAGCTTTGCTCAGCGTATTTGGGAAGTGCACATACACCAGTCCTATAGCATCGAAATAGCCATCAGGAAATTCCAGGTCTGAAAGTGATCCTATTTGATAGTTAAGAGAAACCCCTTTTTCAGCTGCTAGCTTGAGGGCCTTTTGATAGGCAAACTCACTAAAGTCGTAAGCATAAACTTCCCATCCTAGGGAGGCGGCATAAACCGCATTTCTACCTTCTCCTTCTGCGGCTAGTAAAATTTTCCCGGGGGCTAAAGTTTTCAGTGTGTTTTTAAAATAGACGTTTGGCTCTTTTCCGTAGCTATAGGTCTGCTGAGCGTAACGCGCGTCCCAAAATGCTTTCATTTTTCTTAACTGAATAGCACTTTGCAATGGCTTAACTTGCCATCTCATTTATAAGTTCCTTTCTAAAACCCCTATAGCCTTGAGCGATATCAGAGATTACTTTTTTGGGTGCCTTCCCTTTTATAGCTTCGTACCAGTCTACAGCCAAGGGATGAAATTCCATGTCTAGGTGTTTTTTACTCCACATGGATAATTCGTAAATGAGTGGATAGAGGTCAATGCCACGATCTTTCAGATAGTAAACTTTTATTTTTTTGTTTTTGGGGTTGTTTACATAGCCAATAAGCCCTAGTTGGAGTAATTTTTTCAGCCGATCTGTCAGAATATTCGTAGAAATTTTTTCTGGGGCACTTCTGAAATCTGAAAAGGTAGTTCGCTCCAAGAAAAGATCCCTGATTAGGATCAAACTCCAAGGGTCGCCTACTATTTCTAGAGCAGTGCTTACGGGACAGCTTGAGCGGCTATTTTTAATTTTTATCACAAGTTTTATTTACAAATGAACCTTAATATAGTTAAATAAACCAGAAAATAAAATTTTTAACAAATCCCTAACAGTGTTTTGGTTTGGGGGTTAATTTTTACTGGGTGAATTGTCCTCTTCGCTTCAAGGTCAAATTTTTAAGCCGTATTGCAAATTGTTTTATTCTTTTTTCTTTAAACCCAATCAGAAGACCTACTTTCGCAGCGTTGAAAATAAAAGAGTAAAAAAGAAGCTAAGTATGTTAAAACGAATTTTCTTTATCCTAATATTATTCTCTGGCTGGGTTCATTCCCAATACGGAAGTATTGAATTGAGTTCCGGAGGTTTTTCCTTTGTTCCAGCCTTTACAGATGCTTCTCCTAATTTTATTATACATGCGGGTACTTCGACCAACAAATTGCTTTCCGCCCATATGATAGGAAATGTCAGGGTCAACCAAATAAACCCTAGGGCCTTTATTTTTATTACGCGTGCAAAAGTGTTGGACAAAAAAGATAAAAAATTAAAACTTTCGGCAGGAATACACATTCCCGTGTTACAAATAGATGAGGAGGATAGGGTGAGTAAATATTTTGCACAAGAAGTCATTGCAACCTACCCACTTTCTAAAAAACATGCCTTGATGGCCATGTATATCCATGGGAAAGGAACGAATAATGAATTGGAAATTAATCTTGTTACGCTCTCCAGTATTTTTCAGCAAAATAAGTTTTCTTTTACCAGTCAGCTGTACTATCTAGATTTGGACAGAACCTACGGTTTGGCTGAGACCATAAGTTACCGTTTGTCCCCACGTTTTGATCTGAGGGGATTTGTCAGTCAAACCCTTTCAACCCCTCAATTTATTTGGACCCTAGGGTTGCGGTATAAACTTTAATCCTTTTTGGGTTAAAAATTCGCAAAAAACGATCTTTTTCAACATTTTTTCACCTTTTTTGGTACTTTTTGACCATTTATTGCAACTTTTTGATAAAAAACGGCCAAAAACACTAAAATATGGGAGCTGATTCTACGATCTATTCAGACGGGATTGCTCAGGGCTAAAAAAAGTTCGTGGTTCCAAACTTAATTACCTGCAAAAGGGGACCCAATGATACCCACGGCCAATTCCCCCCAAATAAACAAAAAGAGAAGCACAGCAATCGCAATGAAAATGATTCTCTTTTTATAGGTTTTCGTTTTTAACGAAATTAAATGAATTCCAAAACCGAGTGCCAAAAGCAAGGCACCCATCAAAATAAAATC
>JALQVM010000136.1 GCA_023263685.1 Flavobacteriaceae bacterium
GAAATTGTTTTTGACTTTTACGACAGGCTTAAAACCGTTTCCAAAGGCTACGCCTCTTTTGATTACAGCCCAATTGGCATGCGTGCCTCCAAGCTCGTAAAAGTTGATATTTTACTCAACGGCAACCAGGTGGATGCTCTTTCTGCATTAATTCACGCAGACAATGCCTACGGTATTGGTAAAAAAATCTGTGAAAAGTTACGCACCCTGATTCCACGCCAGCAGTTTGACATTCCTATCCAAGCCGCCATTGGGGCTAAAATTATTTCACGAGAAACCATTAAGGCGCTCCGAAAAGACGTTACTGCAAAATGTTACGGGGGAGACATCAGCCGTAAGCGCAAGCTCTTGGAAAAGCAGAAAAAAGGAAAGAAGAAAATGCGCCAAATTGGAAATGTGGAGATCCCACAACAAGCCTTTATGGCCGTTTTAAAATTAAACGACTAAGCTCGAACCTACTCCGTACTTTTGTGATTCAGGCATTCAAAAGCCCTTTTGTTAAAACCGTACAAAAAGAGTAAGTTTAGGATTGTTTTTTAGAATACAGTACTTGAACCACATCAAAATATCCATCCGTAATACGGGATTGCTTCTCTTTGCTTTAGGGCTTCAGTCCTTTGTCATTCAAGCCCAATTTGAAGACTTTAATCCCAGTCCCTACACGGTGGAGTCCACTTACTTAAAACTCAAGGAAGCGTATCCCGAAGTAAATTACCCTAAGCTGCGCTTGAATTCAACTGTAGAAGTAAAAAGGAATCTGCACTACGGGTCAACAGGGCCCGTTTCAAAAACCTTGGACCTCTATTTGCCTACCACAAAAAATACACCGCCCCTCATCTTGCTCATTCATGGAGGCGGATGGGTCTCCGGTTCTAAAGCAAACTTAGAAGATCTGGCCGTAGGCTTAGTCAACAAGGGATTTGCTGTGGCCAATATGGAATATGCAAAAAGCACCGAAGCTCCCTACCCCGCCAGTGTCGTTGACATCAAAAACGCTTTGGCCTTTATAGATCGCTCTGCTGCAACGTTTGGATACAATGGCGCGCAAAAAGTCCTTTTGGGCTGTTCTGCCGGAGCGCAATTGGCCTCACTGGTTGCCCTGTCTTCTGGAAGTAAAAAGTTTGGCGAAACGGATAAGGCAGACGTTAAGGTACAAGGGCTTATTAATGTAGATGGAATCCTGTCCTTTACGCATCCCGAATCTGAGGAGGGCGTGTACGCAGCTTACTGGTTGGGTGGTTTTCAAGAAACACATCAAGCGGTTTGGGAGGAAGCCTCGCCGCTGAACTATGTGGGGAAAGACACCCCTCCTACCTTTTTTATCAACAGTGCTCAGCCCCGTTTTCACGCAGGTCGAGATGACATGATTACACTAATGCGCGCGTTTGATATTCCTTTTCAAGTCCATACTTTTGAGGCCTCGCCGCATTCCTTTTGGTTGCTTTCGCCTTGGTTTGAACCCACTGTAGAGCTCATTCATCAATTTGTAACTACCCTTTTTCATGATAAAACTGCTACTGATTAATTTTTTTATGGGCTTTGTTGCCGTGGCCCAACCAACCGTTTACATGATTGGGGATTCGACCATGGCCAACAAAAAAAATCCAACTGAAAACCCCGAATGGGGATGGGGTCAAGCACTTCCCTTTTTCTTAAAAGAAAACATAAAAGTCGCCAACCATGCGGTCAACGGAAGGAGTTCAAAAAGCTTTATCGAAGAAGGGCGTTGGGAATCCGTGTACAGCCAACTTCAAGAAGGAGATTTTGTCTTTATTCAATTTGGACATAATGATCAAAAAGATCAAGACCCTTCCCGCTATACAAACCCCTCAACTACCTACCGTCAGAATTTGATTCGCTTTGTAGAAGAAACCCGATCAAAAAAGGCAATTCCGGTCTTAATGACCTCGGTGGTTCGTCGTAATTTTAATGCAAAAGGGGTGCTTATTGACACCCACGGGCTTTATCCCCTAATTGTCCATCAGTTGGCTAATCAATACAACGTTCCCTTGGTAGACATGCAATCCTTGTCCGAAAAAATAGAATTGGCCTATGGGCTGGAAGGATCTAAAAAACTGCACTTGCATTTTGAAAAAGGAGTGAACAAGTATTTCCCCGAGGGTAAAGAGGACAATACACACTATTCAAAATTAGGAGCCCATGAAATAGCCAGGGCAGCGGTTAAAAACCTCAATAGTCAAGGGCTTTTTATGGAATATTCCAACCCAACGGTCCTAGGTTTGTCCGATTTTTAAAATTTTATTTGGGTATAAGAAAACAATGCGTTCAAATTGAGCGTTTAATTTTTGTGTGCTCGGAGTTGGCTGTGCGGTTGGGGATGAATAGAAAATAAAAATTGAGCTTAGAATGCCTATTCCTCTAGTGAAATAGAGTATATTGGGTAGGAACTATTTTTGTATAACAGTTAAAATAAAATGGAAGTAAAGCCAACAAAGGGAATGAAAGGGATGCTCGTAAATTTTCAGCGTGACCTAATCGCTGCTATAAGCGTTTCTCTTATTGCTTTGCCCCTTTCCTTAGGGATTGCTTTAGCTGCTGGAGCTCCTGCCATGGCAGGTATTCTGTCGGCTGTAGTTGGTGGCGTGGTTACCACTTTTTTTCGGGGCGGACACATCTCGATCAACGGTCCCGCTAAGGGGGTAATTGCGGTCATCCTACTCGGTATTACGCTAATGGATGATGGGTCTGGTCAAGCGTTCAATTACGTGCTAGCCGCTATTGTTGTTTCTGGGGCAATGCAAACCCTATTGGGCCTTTTAAAATTAGGGCGTTTTGCCGACATTTTCCACTCTTCTGTTATACTCGGTATTTTGGCCGCGATCGGAATTATCATTTTTGCCAAACAGATCCATGTGGCCCTAGGCACCCATTCTGAAAGTCCGAATATCATCCAAAACCTTATGGATGCTTTTGTATTAATACCTCAGGCAAACCCATTTGTTGTGGTTATTTCCCTTACGGGATTAATAATATTACTGTTTCATGGCAAAGTGGCTTTTCGTTTTTTTCAGTTTTTCCCTGCGCCGATTTGGGTAATTGCGCTTTCCATTCCTTTCGTGTACTTCTTTGATTTTTTTGAAGCCCAAACCCTTAATTTTTTTGGAAACGCCTATGAAGTAGGTCCCCAACTACTTTTAGAAATTCCTGAAAATTTTATGGACTCCATCATATTCCCAAATTTTTCGATGG
>JALQVM010000137.1 GCA_023263685.1 Flavobacteriaceae bacterium
CTGGATTTCATTCAAGTTTGACCTATCAGGTCAGGCCCCTTACCAGCAAAAGTGCAGCCCTTACTTATCTCAAAAAGTTAAAAGCAATTCCCCTATACCTCAAACAACAGACAGACCTCATACGTAAAGGACTCAAGGCAGGGATGGGACAACCTTTAGTTATTTTTAAAGGCTACGAATCCACCTACGAGCAACACATTACGACTACTGCTGAGGAAAATTTTTACTACAGTCCTTTTTTAAACTTACCCAACCCCCTTACTCAAGAAGAAAAAGATTCCCTACAAAAGGCAGCCCGAACGGTTATTTCGGAACAGCTCATCCCCAGCTTTGAATCCGTCAAAACCTTTTTTGAAAAAGAATATTATCCTACGACAAGAAAATCAATAGGAGTTTCTGAAACACCGAATGGAAAAGCCTATTATCAAAGTCGAATTAAATTCTACACTACTCTAGATTTAAGTCCAGAGGAAATTCATCAAAAAGGGCTTGAGGAAGTGTCACGGATCAAAAAACAAATGGAGGCCATAGTCAAAGAAGTTGAATTTAAGGGTAGTCTGAAAGAATTTATAGCCTTCCTAAGAACTGATCCTCAATTCTATGCTAAAACTCCCGAGCAACTTTTAGCATATGCTCGGAATATTGCAAAAAAACTAGACGAGCAACTGCCGCGATTTTTTAAAACCCTTCCGCGTAAACCGTATGGAGTTGCAGCTGTTCCCGAGGCCATTGCACCCAAATATACCAGCGGGCGCTATGTGGGCACCTCTCCTGAAAGTACAGAACCCGGGTACTATTGGGTTAACACCTACAACCTTCCCAGTAGGCCCTTGTATGCTATGCCCTCGCTTACCGCACACGAAGCCGTTCCAGGACACCACCTTCAAGGTGCATTAAACCAAGAGCTTCCTGAAAGTATTCCACAATTCAGAAGAGCGCTATACCTCTCTGCCTACGGTGAAGGTTGGGGACTTTACACCGAATTTTTAGCAAATGAAATGAATATTTACACCACTCCTTATGAGCATTTTGGAAAATTGAATTATGAAATGTGGCGGGCGTGTCGTTTGGTGGTGGATACCGGCATGCATGTTTTTGGTTGGTCGCGACCACAAGCGGTCGACTTTATGGCAGAAAATACAGCCCTATCCCTGCATGAAATCAATACTGAAATCGATCGTTACATTTCCTGGCCTGGACAGGCACTTGCCTACAAAATAGGAGAATTAAAAATCCGTGAGTTGCGCAGTTTGGCTGAACAAGAATTGGGCAGCCGGTTTGATATCCGCGAATTTCACGAACGAATACTCGAAAAAGGTACCGTTACCCTTCCCCTACTGGAAGAACGAATTTTAAACTTTATTGAGACCACAAAATCCAAATAGTTCGCAACTCTATTTTCAACTCAACTGGTTTACAAAGCATTTATTTTTAAAACTTAAGAAGTTTTTGCACTGTTTTTTTTTATATTTAAAGTCTAATTAATACACAACAAAATGGCACAGTTTCAACTTAATGTCAACGGAAAAACACACGAGGTAAACGTCGATCCTTCGACCCCTATTCTTTGGGTACTTCGAGATCACTTAAAACTTGTAGGAACAAAATACGGATGCGGTATTGCGCAATGTGGAGCCTGTACAATTCATCTTAATGGTATTGCAGTTCGCTCCTGTCAGCTTCCCGTTTCCTCTGTTGGTAACAATCCATTAACTACCATCGAAGGGTTGTCTGAGAAGGGAGACCATCCCGTTCAAAAAGCATGGCTGGAACACGATGTGCCCCAATGTGGCTATTGCCAAGCAGGACAGATCATGAGTGCCTCTGCCCTTTTAGAGGCAAACGCCAACCCCTCGGATGAAGAAATAGAATCTGCAATGAATGGAAATATTTGCAGATGCGGAACGTATACTCGAATCAAAGCAGCCATCAAGACGGCAGCCAATTCTTAAAAACAGTAGTTATGAAAACTTTCAAAACAGCAATCGGTAGACGTTCTTTTATTAAAAGAAGTACCCTGGCAGGAGGAGGAATTATGTTGAGTTTCAATTGGCTGGCTTCTTGTGATATGACACCAAGTCAAGTCAAAGCCCTTCCCAAAGAGTGGTTTAAAATCAATGGATTTTTAAAAATTGGAGAAAATGGCTTAGTGACCATCATGTCTCCCAATCCAGAAATTGGTCAAAATGTAAAAACATCCATGCCTATGTTGGTTGCAGAAGAATTGGATGTGGATTGGAACGATGTTATCGTAGAACAAGCCCCGTTGGACACAAGTGTATTCAAACGCCAACTGGCTGGAGGAAGTCAATCCATTCGTCAAGGATGGAATAGTTTAAGGATGGCAGGTGCCACGGCTCGTGCGATGCTTGTAAACGCAGCCGCTCAAACTTGGGGCGTAGAGGCTAGTGAAATTACAACCTCTAACGGTCAACTGATGCACCAAGCCTCTGGAAATCAATCGGGATTTGGACCCATGGCGTCTTTAGCCTCGACTATGGAAGTGCCTGAAGAGGTTTCACTGAAAGCTATTGCTGATTTTAAAATCATCGGTAGTTCTAGAAAAAATGTTGATGGAACAAAAATAGTAACGGGACAACCGCTTTACGGTTTAGACTATTCAAGCGAAAACATGCTAATTGCCATGATCGTTCACCCGCCCGCTTTTGGAATGAGACTCAAGTCAGTAGATGACAGTCAAGCAGCAACCATGCCTGGCATTAAAAAAGTTTTTACCCTAAAAACGCATTTGGGAGACTACAGCTTAGGTGCTTTCGACAACGATGCCTTTAATGAAATTGCGGTCGTGGTTGGAAATTCCACCTGGGAGGTAATGAAAGCCAAGGAGGCCTTGAAAGTGGAATGGGAAAATGCTCCAGCTAAAACAGAAGAATTGGACTTTTTTGGTCGAAAAACGATTGTTGAAACCCCCGCAGGACTTGAAAGCAGTGAAGACCACCGCATGGTTTTTGAAAAAATGGCCAAAAAAGAAGGGAAAGTGGTTCGTAAAGATGGTACTCCCGAAAAAATGTTCAGCAGTGCGGCAAAAATTATAGAACGCACCTATACCTGTCCTTTTTTAGCTCATAACACCATGGAGCCCATGAATTTTTATGCGGATGTTACCGCTGAACGGGCAAATTTAGTGGGACCTATTCAAACTCCTGAGATTATGGAAGGAAGTATTTCCAAACGTCTTGGAA
>JALQVM010000138.1 GCA_023263685.1 Flavobacteriaceae bacterium
ATCAGGACCTGTTTTAATGGTGATTTTTACATCTTCCATTTCGAGTTTTACTTCTTTGGCCCCTGACTTGGCAACAAATTTGATTAAGTTTTGAATGTCTTTAATATTCATATGTGATTGTTTGATTTTTTAATACGCCCAACTTAGGTAGGCGGCACCCCAAGTAAACCCTCCGCCAAAAGCAGCGAAGATCAACTTGTCTCCTTTTTTAAATTGTAATTTATGGTCGTTTAGTAGCAGCGGTATGGTTGCTGCAGTTGTATTGCCATAATAGGCAATATTCATTAATACTTGATCTTCTTTTAGACCAATTCTACTCGCAGTTGCATCTACGATTCGTTTATTGGCTTGATGAGGCACGAGATAATTAATTTCTTCCCCATTTAAATGGTTGCGTTTCATAATTTCCTCTGTGGCGTTTGCCATTTCAGAGACGGCATATTTAAAGACCGTTTTGCCTTCCTGATAGAGGTTGTGCCAATTATTTTCTAAGGTTTCTTTTGAGGTAGGATAAAGAGAGCCACCGGCTTTAATCCGAAGCGACATCCGTTCTGTTCCATCACTTCTCAAATATTCGTCTTCCCAACCGAATTCGTTGGTACTGGGTTCGAAAAGGACCGCTCCTGCTCCATCACCAAAAATGATGCAAGTGGTTCTATCGGTATAATCAACAATAGAGGACATTTTATCTGCCCCGATCAACAAGACCTTTTTGTAGCGTCCTGAATTGATATAGGCTGCACTGGTACTCATCCCGTACAAAAAGCCCGAACAGGCCGCACTTAGGTCGTATGCGAAGGCGTTGGTTGCCCCAATGGAAGAAGCCACATAGGCTGCGGTAGCAGCAACTGGCATATCGGGCGTGACCGTCGCGACAATTACCAGGTCTATGCTGGAAGGATCAATCTGGTGGTTGGAAATTAAGTCTTGGGCCGCTTCAATGGCCAAAAAGGAGGTAGCTTTGTTTGGATTTTTTACAATCCGACGTTCTTTTATACCCGTACGAGAAGTAATCCACGCATCGTTAGTGTCAACCATTTTTTCTAAATCTTCGTTAGATAAAATTGTGTCAGGCACATAACCTCCAACGGCTGTGATGGCCGCTTTTGTATGATTCGTCCTTTTAAGATTCATGCTAATGCAAAGCAGTAAACTGATCTATTGAAAAGTGAAGATACTAGTTTTTTTATGCAATTAAAACAATTGCCATAAAAAAGCCGAGTTGAAATTGGCAGGGTGTTCAAGCCAAGGGGTTATGCTTCAGCAGTTGCCGTTGCATCAACGAGAACTTTACCTCTGTAGTAAAGTTTGCCCTCGTGCCAGTGTGCTCTGTGGTATAAATGAGCTTCTCCAGTGGAAGAGCAAGTCGCAATTTGCTGATCAGCAGCTTTGTAATGCGTGCGTCTTTTATCCCTTCTTGTTTTAGAAATTTTTCTTTTAGGATGTGCCATAATGTTTGTTTTATATCCTTTTTACAAAAGATCTTTTAATTTATTCCAACGTGGATCTTCAGATCCTTTTAAATGCGTTTCTTTCGGTTCTAATGCTTTGAGTTTTTCTACGATATCACTTTGTAAGGTCCCGTCTTCTATTCCTGGATGCACTCGCTTTTGTGGAAGCGACAATACTACCATTTCATAAAAATACTGAGCCACATCAATTTGATAGCTGCCTTCGGGCAAGACCAAAATTTCGTCAGAAGGCTTTTCAGGGGGAATGCCAAATTTGACAATCAAATCAAATTTTACGTCTATGGGATAATCAAACAACTCCATGGAAACATCACAAGGGAGCACCACAGGTCCGCTCACTTCAAAATGCAACTCCATAAAGGTTGATTTCTTATCCAAAGTTAGCCGCCCCTCGAGGCTTGCTTCATTGAAATCATCGTACTCAAAATGCGTAAAGAACGTATTGTCAATTGTAAATTCAAATTGATGCTTTCCTTCCTTCAGCCCCACAAATGGGATTGTAAATTCTTTCATCGCATGCATGCATCCACAATTGAGGCGCAAATTTATAAAAAAAACTAAAGTAACCATCTAATTTAGCCAGTATTCTAGTTTCAAAATTTTGGTAATAATTGGTTATAAAACCTTCACCCTTGGAGGTTTATGCTATTTTGTAGGTGCTTTTGTATAGTTCACCCCTAGCAGAAAACCGAAACCTGTCTTTTAAACCAAGCCTTGAGCGAGCAAATACTCAGCAATTTGAATGGTATTGGTGGCAGCTCCTTTTCTTAAATTATCCGCAACTATCCACATATTTACCGCATTGGGGTGAGAAGTATCTCTTCGAATACGACCCACAAAAACAGCATCTTTGCCCTCAGCGGCTATGGGCATGGGGTAGTGGTTCGTTGCAGGATCGTCTTGGACCTCAACTCCAGCAGTGTTTTGGAGAAGTTCACGAATGCGTTCCACTCGAAACTCTTTTTGAAATTCTATATTGACCGCTTCACTGTGCCCACCTACCACGGGTATACGTACAGCAGTAGCGGTGACTCCTATGCTGTTGTCGTTTAAAATCTTGTGGGTTTCGTTTACCAATTTCATTTCTTCTTTGGTATAGTCGTTTTCTAAAAAGACATCACAGTGGGGGAGGGCATTTTTATGAATGGGATGGGGATAGGCAGGATCTGCTTTTTTTCCTTGCGCCTCGTGTTCTAATTGTTGAACCGCCTTGACCCCTGTTCCCGTAATGGATTGATAAGTTGATATAATCAAACGTTTGATTTGAAATTCTCGGTGAAGCGGGGCCAATGCCATTACCATTTGTATGGTAGAGCAATTGGGATTGGCAATAATTTTGTCCTCTTTGGTCAATTCTTGACCATTAATTTCTGGAACAATTAATTTTTTACTGGCATCCATACGCCAGGCTGATGAATTGTCAATGACTGTGGTACCCACCGCTGCAAATTTTGGCGCCCACTCTAAGGAAGTCGTTCCACCGGCTGAAAACAAGGCTATATCGGGACGTGCGGCTACCGCGGTTTCCAAACCGATTACCGTATAGGAGGTATTTTTAAAGGAAAGGGTTTTCCCTACAGAACGCTCAGAGGCAACCAACAGCAGTTCGCTAATGGGAAAATTTCGTTCCTCTAAAACTTTTAACATGATCTCGCCAACCATACCTGTGGCACCAACAACAGCAACTTTCATCTT
>JALQVM010000139.1 GCA_023263685.1 Flavobacteriaceae bacterium
AGAAAATCTAGAAGATACGGTAATGGAATGGTGCCAAATCATGCAGCAACGCAGCCCTTTAGCTTTGCGCATGATCAAGCGAAGTCTCAATGCAGAGTTGGATGGTCAGCATGGATTGATGCAGCTGGCAGGAGATGCTACCCTAATGTACTATTTGATGGAAGAGGCTCAGGAAGGGAAACAAGCTTTTCTGGAAAAACGAGCTCCCAACTTTAAGAAATATCCCAAATTTCCTTAATGCCCTTTAAGACCACAAAGATTTGGATTCGTGCCGCTCGTCTGCGAACGTTACCCCTGTCTATATCCGGTGTCATTGTCGGGAATGCACTTTGTGTTCAACAGGCAAATTTTTCATGGCTTTTATTCGTGTTGATGTTGCTCACAGCTGTTACTTTTCAAATTGTCTCTAATCTGGCTAACGATTATGGGGACGGGGTTAAGGGAACGGATAATGCAGGCCGTATAGGCCCTGAAAGAGTACTGCAATCGGGGCTATTGAGTCGTCAAGCTCTCAAAAAAGGAATCGTAGGGGTTGCCCTAGTATCCTTTCTGTTGGCATTGATACTCATTACCGCAGCCTTTGGAAGCAACTCCTGGATGTATTTCTTGATTTTTTTGGGATTAGCAATTTTTAGTATATGGGCGGCGATCTCCTATACCGTAGGTGATAAAGCCTACGGCTACCGCGGATTAGGTGATGTATTTGTATTTGTATTTTTTGGTTTGGTCAGCGTAATGGGTGCCTATTTTCTTCAGTTGAAAGAATTTTCTCTAGCTGCAGTTGCTATGGCTGTTGTAGTGGGGTTATTGTCTGTTGCAGTTTTAAATTTAAACAATATGCGAGATCGGGAGAGTGATGCTGCGGTAGGCAAGCGTACTCTTGCCGTTTTACTGGGAGCTTTGGGAGCAAAATACTACCATTATTTTTTAATCGGAGGGGCAGTGGTAATTTTAATTGTCTTTTCTGTTCAACAAACCGTCAGCTTTTCTTGGTTGGTAGGGTTGGGTGTTTTTCCATTGCTATTTCATCTGCTAAGTGTAATAAAAAATAATGATCCTAAAACTTTAGATCCTGAATTAAAAAAAGTTGCATTAGCTACATTTGCCCTATCACTATTGATATTCATTAGTTTTTCTCTGGGTTAATGCGAGCATACTATAAAAAACACCGTTTACTATTCAAAAGGCCCAGTGGCACGTCACGTGGTGTGCTGACGTATAAAGACAGTTGGTTTTTACTTTTGGAAGAGGGGGGGAAAACGGGTGTTGGGGAATGCAGTCTGATAGCGGGATTGAGTCCTGACCCTCCAGCGCAAATGGAATCAACCTTAGACTCGCTTTGTAAGGCGTTGGAATCCCAGTCTGCACTCCCAGACTTAAATGGATGGCCTGCGGTACAGATGGCTTTAGAAACTGCCTTGCGTTCCCTTCAATCCAAAGATGGTTTTTCCTTGTTTCCTTCTGACTTTGTAAAAGGAACGAAACAAATTCCCATTAACGGTTTGGTTTGGATGGGAGATTTTGAGTTTATGAGCGAACAAATCAAACAGCTTATAAGCCGTGGATTTGACTGTATAAAAATTAAAATTGGAGCTCTTGACTTTGATACTGAATTGAAGTTATTGGCTCAGTTGAGAAAAGAGTTTAGTGCGAGTGAAATAAGTATACGAGTGGATGCTAACGGAGCTTTTCAACCTACTGAAGCTCTTGAAAAGTTAAAGCAACTGAGTGCCTATGAAATTCATTCTATTGAACAACCCATTGCTGTCAATCAAAGATCGGCCATGGCGGATTTATGTTTAAAAAGCCCTCTGCCTATCGCTTTAGATGAAGAATTAATCGGCACCTACACAAAGGATGAAAAGTTAAAGTTGATTTCAGAAATCAAACCGCACTTCCTCATCCTAAAACCGAGCTTGTTAGGAGGCTTTGATCCGTCTGAAGAATGGATACAATTAGCTGAAAAAGAAGGAGTGGATTGGTGGGTCACCAGTGCTCTGGAGAGCAATGTGGGCTTAAATGCGATAGCGCAATGGACCTACAGCCTTGGAGTGACCCTTCCCCAAGGTCTTGGAACAGGTTCCTTGTTCACAAATAACATCCCTAGCCCTTTACGTATTGAAAAAGGTTGTTTAGGGATAGATAATTCGATACCTTGGGGGTTAATTTAAACTCCATGTTTCTAAAGCAAGCACTCCAGTTTAAGAATCCCTTTTGGATGTATCTTTTGGGATCTTTTGTTATTATTATTTTTAGTTTCTTGGGGCAAATTCCGCTGACCTATGTCGTAATGCAGGAGGCGGGAGTAAGTCCAGGGGGGGATCCCATGGAAATGATGCGCAGCATCGATAAAAACCTACAACTCTTTTTGCTTTTAATTCCCTTTGCTACCGCTTTTTTAGGCCTTTTATTGGTAGTTAGAAAAATACATGAACGCTCGTTGATTAGCATCACAACCACTAGGGATAAAATAGATTGGAATAGGGCCTTGTACGCTTTTGTTATTTGGTCTGGGGTAACTGTTTTGCTTCTAGGGATAGATTATTTGATCAGTCCTGAGCATTATGAATGGAATTTTAATTTGAAACGTTTTGCTTTACTTTTTGTCATTGGCGTTCTGTTTATTCCTATTCAAACCAGTTTGGAAGAATTCATTTTTCGCGGCTATTTGATGCAGGGGTTTGGTGGGCTATTTAAAAATACATGGGCACCCCTACTCATGACCTCATTGATTTTTGGGAGTTTACATCTCTTTAATCCAGAAGTAGAAAAACTAGGGTATGGAATCTTGGTTTATTATATCGGCACAGGTCTGTTTTTAGGTATCATGACCCTAATGGACGAAGGGATTGAACTGGCCTTGGGGTTTCATGCCGCAAATAATTTGGTTACTGCCCTTTTGGTCACCTCTACTTGGACCGCATTTCAGACAGAGTCTGTCTTGATTGATGTTTCGGAACCTTCTTTGGGTGCCGAGTTGATTGTTTCATTACTTTTATTTTATCCTTTATTTCTCCTGTTGATGTCCAAAAAGTATGGTTGGAGTAATTGGAAATCAAAACTTATTTCAAAATTTTAGCATGCAAATTCCTCATTATTCCAAGATTCACAATCGTTTTT
>JALQVM010000013.1 GCA_023263685.1 Flavobacteriaceae bacterium
CTACGTGGTTGTTGATGTTATACCACCATTTGATTTTAAAGACATAAGAACCTCCTGGCTGAATGGCTTGCGGAAGGGTAACACGCATCATGGTTTGGTTTATGGTGTAAGGAAGTGAATTTCCCTTTTCATCCTGTACCCAATCGATATTGAACCCCCCATCAAAAGGCCCCTTGATGTAATTACTAACAAAGGAAGAAGGCGGTAGGGTAAAGGAATTTCCCGATCCGTTTTTTTCTAAAGCTGGAGCATCTTTTTTACGTATGTTCTGATCCAATTGAAGCCATAAATAAGGTAACTGGTCGGGGGAATTGTTGGTATAGGTAATGGTTTCTTCACCGTACAATCGACTGTTTTCGTCATCCAACTCCACATCCATTACATAATCAACCTTTTGCTGAAAATACTCTACCCCAGGGGCTCCAGCTGCATTGTGGTATTTATTGGGATCTGCAAACTGATCGTATAGCTGTCTGAACTTGTTGGTATTCGTATGTCCTTGTTGGATTTGTGCGTTTAGGGTCATTGTAAAAGTCACCAAAAAAAGAAGGGAACTAGTACAGCGATGTAAAAGTTGTTTCATAAGATCTGTTTTTTTGTTAAAAATACGAATCTACATGGATTCAAGTGACAAATTTAATTTGTAATTGATAACGCTACTCGAGGATTTTTTTTATGGAGCAAATAGCTTTTACGTTGATCGGCGTGTTTGAAATGAATGATATTTTGTTGCTCATCGAAAAGAGAAAAAAACAGCCCGTTAAAAAGCTCAACAGTATCCGGCACCTCCTCCAATTGTATTTCAATATAACATTGCGTAATGTCATTTTTATATTCTTTTCCTAGAAATAGCTGATCCAAACGGCTTTCCTTTACTGATACCTGAAGGGCTTGCTTAAAATAATCGGCTATGAGTTCATCAACTTGCGTTTGATCCGAATCGGGATCCAAAGTGAGTTGGGGATCTTTAGAAGTTAGGATTACTTCCAGATCATCTGTAAAAACTTGAGATACTATTTCTAACGTGTTCGCTTGTGAATTAAATTCAATACGGGTAGTACTTACGTAAAATTTATGAGGTACCTCTTCCAGCCAACTGAGGGAAGAAAGGATTGCAAAGTAAAGCGTCAAAGGCAGCATATAAAGCATCTATTCTTTACTAATTTCTTTGTAAGCCTCGCGTTTATTGATTAGGAAGTCGATGAGTTGAAACTGCATGCTTTGCTGAAGCAATGCACTGGTTTTCATTTGGGTGTCGATATATTCTAAAAACCCAACCACTTGGTCTGCAGGAAGTTGAAGATCATTTTCAAAAAAAGAAGAATCAAACACCTGGGGAAGCACCTCACTGGGCTTCAATCGCATACGCTCTTCCTCTGGTTTAGAATTGATCGCTTTGAGAATCAATTTGGCAATATTTACAAAATCAATCCCTTGGGTCAAGAGTCGGTCATCGGTTAGCTCGTTATTGACTCGAGTTGATTTGTCTTGTTCGTAATCAAATCCTTTGAATTCTTCCTCTTTTAAATCGAGGAATTTTTCTATATCTTCCGAAGTGACGACCACTTCTCGGAGTTCGTTGATGTTTTCATTGACACTGACTACCAATCGGTTTTTTGCTAAAATTTCAGGGGTAATTTTTACTGCTCGAATTTGGTACTGCACCGATGAAAAAAGTATCTCATCCCCTTCTGCCACTTCAATCTCAAACTCCCCTTCACTATCGGTTATGGTGTTGGTCTGCGCTGTGTTGTTAACCACATTAGCGGCCACAACTACCGTATTTTTGTAGAGTAAAATTCCTTTTATGGGTCGTCGCTCCTGACTCAAAAGAAGTGCACAGGCAAACAAAGAAAGCCCTAAAAAAAGATTATTTTTCATGATTTAAAGATAGTTTTACCTAGAGAAACTACTGCTTTTTTGATGTTAATTTTTTGATAATGGAGGTACAAATAAAAGAAATTCTTGCCGAGCAAACCTATGCACTACGTCATCCCTTACTCCGACAAGGACAACCTTATGAAAGCTGCCGGCTAGACCAGGACAACCATCCGCAAACCCTACATTTAGGTGCTTATGTTTCCCATCGAATCGTTGGAATTTTAAGTGCCATGCCCAACCGCTGTCCGGAGTTTATCAACCAAAATGCCATTCAGCTTAGAGGAATAGCAGTAGATCCAGAATTTCAACGAAATAAAATTGCCAGTCAATTGATCCAAAGCATTCTTCTTCGAATACAAGCAAATAAAAACGTTCACTGTGTTTGGCTCAATTCCAGAGTCAAGGCAAATGCCTTATATTTGAGTAATGGATTTGAGGTCTTGGGCACTCCTTTTGAAATTATTCCCATAGGAATGCACCAACGCTTTATACAATGGATGTGATGAATCGTAGAAACTTTATGTTGACCTCTTTGGGTATGGCCAGTCTTCCGCTGTGGGCTCGGTCGTTGCCTAAAACCCCAAACCCAACCGAAATGCTGTTGGGCATGGGCGAACTTCCCCTGTATAAAGAATCCATCCCCTTAGCTAAAAAAGCAGGAAAAGCATTTGAAAAAATGCAGAAAGCCGCTAAGAAAGAGGGAATCGTTTTAGAAATCGTATCCGGCTACCGATCTTACGACAGGCAAAAGGCTATTTGGAATCGCAAATACAAAGCCAACGAAGCCGCTGGACTAAGTCCAGAAGAGAACATAAAAAAAATAATTGAATACTCCACACTTCCGGGAACTTCAAGACATCATTGGGGAACTGAGGCAGATATTATTGACGGATCAAAACCTAAAGTTGGAGATGTTTTGGTTGCTGAAAAATTTCACGAGCTGGGCCCTTATGTTCCACTCAAAAAATGGATGGATCTACATGCGCATAAATATGGCTTTTATTTACCCTATACCCAACAGCCCGGCCGAAAAGGGTTTTATTACGAGCCCTGGCATTACAGCTACGCTCCCCTTTCCGTTTCCCTTTTAAAATCCTATACTTCATTAAACTTAAATGAGGTCCTCATTACTGAAGACCTAGAGGGAAGTGCCTCCCTCAACTCCGAATTTATTTCCACCTATTACGAAGAACACATTTTAGGAATTGCCCCCGAATTAAAAAACTTCTAAATGTTGTATTTTAGAGAGAACCAAATCTATTTACCATAGGAAAAGGAGACAAAAAAACCCGAAGAGGAAAAATTATTATCGGAAGTAACGGAGTCCGAAGACCCAAAGCATCTAAAAAAAGGAAGGCAAAAAGCCGTTAACGAATAAAGACCGGATTCCATTCGTCTGAAGACTCTGACGCACTGTAGGCATAGCCATCAGCCGTAAACGATTTAAGGTCGGCTAGGGAGGTAGCGCCTTGTTCTATTAGGTGACGCACCATCATTCCTCGAGCTTTTTTAGCAAAAAATGAAATGATTTTAAGTTTTCCATTTTTGAAGTCTTTAAAATGGGGGGTCACAATATCGGCCTGAACAGCGTTGGCATCGATTGCACTAAAATATTCCTTACTGGCTAAGTTTACGACCAACTCACCTTCTTCTAACTCCGCATTTAATTGAGCGGTTAGTTTGGTTTTCCAATAAGAATACAGGTTGTTGTGTTTTCCTAACTTTAGAGAAGTTCCCATTTCAAGGCGGTAAGGACGGATTTCATCCAAGGGTTTTAACAGTCCGTAAAGCCCCGATAGAATCCGAAGCTTGTCTTGCATCGATTCTACTTGTTCTACGGTAAGTGAATACGCATCCAACCCAGCATATACATCGCCATTAAAGGCAAAAATAGCAGCTCGTGATGGGGTTGATGAAGAAGCAAAATGTTGATTGCGGTCCCAGTTTAAGTTTGCTAGTGCTGCTGATAGGTCCATCAACTTACTCAACTTAGCAACGGATTGCTTTTTTAAAATGGAATTGATATACAACGCATCCTCACCAAAAATTGGGGTTGTTGTTTTATCTAGAGGAAGCTCTTTTTCAAATTCAAGCGATTTGGCTGGTGAAATTAATAGCTTCATGATTTTCTGTTAGAGGTTCGCGTTTTCTTTAATCAAAAATAGCTGCTTTTATGAGCCTATCCAAACGGACTACATTAAAGCTTTATATACCACTATTGCAATTTCTTATGCTGAGCGTAATGCCTCCATTTTTGTAAGGCCAGGTCAAAATCCGTCGGAATAGGTGAATCAAACTCCATTTTTTTTCCACTTACCGGATGAATAAAGCCTAAGGTTTTGGCATGGAGTGCTTGACGGGGCAAAAGTGTAAAACAGTTTTCTACAAACTGTTTGTATTTGGTAAAACTCGTTCCTTTTAAAATTTTATCGCCTCCGTAGCGGGCGTCATTAAAAAGGGTATGCCCAATGTGCTTCATATGGGCCCGAATCTGATGGGTTCTTCCTGTTTCCAACTGACATTCTAAAAGGGTCACATACCCAAAGCGTTCCAATACTTTAAAGTGGGTAATGGCTTCTTTACCTTGAGCATTATCGTCGAATACGGTCATCTGAAGCCTATTTTTGGGGTGTCTTCCTATGGCGCCCTCTACCGTTCCTTCTGCTTCTTCAAAATCTCCCCATACCAAGGCCAAATACTTTCGTTCTGAAGTTTTATCAAAAAACTGTTTGGCCAAATGGGTCATGGCTTCTTCTGTTTTTGCTATCACTAAGAGCCCACTGGTATCTTTATCGATACGATGTACTAATCCCGGTCTGTTATTGCTGTTTTTTGGGAGTTGTTCAAAGTGGTGGAGCAATCCGTTTAAAAGCGTACCCGAATAATTTCCATGGCCTGGATGAACAACTAAACCCGCGGGCTTGTTGAGTACTACTACGGTATCGTCCTCAAAGACGATATCCAGCGCAATGGCTTCAGGGGTTAGTAAATTTTCATAGGGTGGATAGGCAAAGAGCACCTTGACCTCATCCCCTCCCTTGACTTTGTAGTTTGATTTTACGGTTTGTCCACCTACATAGATACTGCCTGCTTTTGCCGCCTGTTGTATTTTGTTACGGGTTACTTTTTCTATACGCGACAGTAAGAATTTATCAACCCGCAAGGGTGACTGCCCCTGATCTGCCACAAAAGAATAGTGTTCGTAAAGGAAATCCGAATCGGAAACTTGCTGCTCGGAGGCCTGGTTATCGTTTTCCATTCCCCAGAACTAAATCAATTTTACTCATTTTTGGGAGCAAGACTCCAGGGCTTATCGTTTTTCCTTCGTGAGCAATTTCTAAGACCATATCCTTCCCAATATTATCTTTATAGCTTATTTCTCCCAAGGTAAATCCCACCGCATTGATCATGGATTCCGCATTCCTCTTAGTGATTTGAATCAAATTGGGTACGGTTATTTGACGGTAACCAGAAGGGTTTACGGTTAAGTAAATTTTTCTGTTCTTTTTTACTTCGCTGCCTGCTCCTGGCAAATGATCGATTACCGATAAAGGGGGTAAAGAAGGAACAAAGCGAGTAGAGTCTATGATCTCAAAGCGCAAATTTTCTTCTTCCATTAAAGCGGGCAACTCAGCTATAGGAATACCTTCTAAATTTGGCACTTGAAGGTATTCTTGATGACGGGTAATCCACTGTAGTGTCAAAGAGGTTACCCAAAACAAGCCCAACATACCCAAGCCCAAATAAAGCAGCTGTTTGAAAAAAGGCTTACTGAAAAGAAAACGTAAAAAATTCATCTTTTTAAATCTAGCCAAAGATAATAAAACCTAGGCTTTTTGGGTTGCTTGGAAATGCCCTACCTTTGTTGTATAGTTAGCATGCAAATGAGCAAAAAAAAGGTAGGGGTAGTTTGTGGTGGTTACAGCTCTGAATATCAAATTTCAATTCAAAGTGGAACTACCGTATTCTCAAATTTGGACCGTAAACAGTGGGAAGTGTACCTAATCACCATCGATTCAAATAGTTGGACCGCGATAGACGACCACAAAAATCAATACAGTGTTTCTAAGGGAGATTTTTCCCTCAACAAGGAGGGAAGTCATATTACGCTCGATGTAATTTTTAATGCGGTACACGGTGCACCCGGAGAAAATGGACAACTCGCCGCTTTATGGGAACTTCTTGAAATTCCATTTTCGAGTACAGACAGTTATACGGCTGCTCTCACTTTTAACAAAAGAGATTGTCTTAGTGTACTTCGCGGTTGGGAGGTTCCCACGGCAAAGCATTTCGAACTCAATCAGGGAGATCCCATTGAGTTAGACAAAATTCAACAAACGGTGGGTTTACCTTGTTTTGTTAAGGCTAATCGGGCTGGGAGTAGTTTTGGCGTCTATAAAGTATATGCCATTGATGAACTCGAAACTTCCATACAACAAGCCTTTGAGGAAGACCACCAACTCTTGATAGAAAGTGCCCTAGAGGGCAGGGAGGTTTCCGTTGGCGTTGCCAAATTTAATGATCAAATTGAAGTTTTCCCCATTACTGAAATCATCAGTGAAAATGATTTTTTTGATTATACGGCCAAATACGAAGGCAAATCGCAAGAAATCACCCCAGCAGTCCTGCCGGATGACTGGCAACTGGCGGTGGAAAATTGGAGTAGATTGATTTATGAAAAACTAGGCCTTAAAGGGGTCGTAAGAAGTGAATATATTTTTGTGAATGGTGTTCCGCACCTACTGGAAATCAATACCGTACCCGGCATGACAGCCAAAAGCATCATCCCACAACAGTTACACGCAAGGGGGATTGAGCTTTCAGATTTTTTTAGTTACCTTTTACAAACAGCTTTAAAGCCAGCCTAAATATACAGCCATGCTACGATTTGTTTTTCCCGGTTCTTTTGACCCCATTACCCTTGGACATCAGGAAATTATTGAGAGGGCACTCTCCCTTTGTGACGAATTGATCATTGCCGTAGGCGAAAACAAGGAGAAAAAAAACATGTTCAGCCTTGCAGATCGCATGGATTTTATTCGCAACACCTTTCAAAATACTTCAAAAATAAAAGTAGCCTCATACGAAGGCTTGACTATTGATTTTTGCAAAAAAGTGGATGCTACAGCCCTTGTCAGAGGCCTTAGAAATCCTGCTGATTTTGAATTTGAAAAGAGTGTAGCCCAAACGAATCGAAAGCTTTCGGGTATTGAAACCGTTTTTCTGCTTACCTCAGCCGAACACTCCTTTGTCAGTAGTAGTATCGTAAGAGAAATTATACTTCACAAAGGTGATTTTTCTTCTTTAGTCCCTAAAGCAGTAAGGCTTACATAAACGTTACTAGTCGAGTATATCGTTCAATACAATCTTGATGTTTTCGTAAGCGTTTTCAAGCAATTTTGGAATTTCCGCTTTTGTTTTCCATTCTGCTTTTTCAATGTTCTCTTCAATCTGAGGCACCAAAAGGGCATCGGATTTTGTCTTCATTAAAAACCAATGCGTTAGTTTTAATTTATACCTGCCATTTGCATTGTAAATATGATAGGTAGTCGGTAAAGGTTTGGACAAAATCAGATCTGCGGCCCCTGTCTCTTCGGTTACTTCACGAACAGCTGCGGTAAGAATAATTTCTTTTTTTTCGATTTTACCTTTAGGCAAGTCCCATTTCTTATTTCTGTAGATAAATAAATACCTCCCGTCCTGATGCTCGACAAGACCCCCTGCAGCCTCTACTTTTGGAAAGTGTTTTAAAAAATGCTGCTTTGCCTTTTCTTGTTTTGGATGATAAAAATAAATCCCAGAAACCTTCTTTGATTTTAATGCTTTCATTACGCTATTAACTGTAGTATATTTGGCAAAAAACAGAGGGAATTCGTCGGAATTTTCGGTCAGTTCAGTGGTCAAGTAAATTGGTTTCTGGTTATAAAAAACTTTATACATTTGAAAGATGATCTTTAATCAAAAAATAGCCCAGCAAACAGCTGAGGCATTATTACAAATTAATGCAATAAAATTGAATCCCAAAAATCCATTTACTTGGGCAAGTGGATGGCGATCTCCCATTTATTGTGACAACAGAATAGCTCTTTCCTATCCCGAAATCAGAACGAAACTTGGTCAGTGGTTGGCAAGTGAAATTCGCTCCCAATTCGATTCCGACATCCTTATTGCCGGGGTTGCTACAGGGGCTATTGGAATTGGAATGTTGGTTGCCCAAGAACTTGGGCTTCCCTTTATCTATGTTCGACCGGAACCCAAAAAACACGGAAGAAAAAACCAAATAGAAGGTCAGCTTAGTCCGGGGCAAAAAGTGGTTGTGATTGAAGATTTAATCAGTACCGGAAAAAGCAGTCTTAATGCGGTACAGGCACTTAGAGAAGCCAAAAGTGAAGTCCTTGGTATGCTTGCCTTGTTTACCTACGGCTTTCCCCAAGCGGCTTTGGCATTTGAAGAAGCCAAGCTCCCCCTACAAACCCTTTGTGACTATCCAACTCTTTTAGAAGTTGCGCTAGCTCAAAATAAAATTACAAAAACTGAATCCGATAATTTGAGTGACTGGCGGAAAGATCCTGCTCAATGGACCCCCTGATTCAGATTTGATCGTATTGCATTCGGGCTTCAGCCAGGACCAGCTCTTTTTTGCGTTCGTTTTCAGGAAGGGTAACGATCAATTTACCTTCAGCTGTGACCTCCGTAGGAATGGCTTCAAAAATACCCTCCGCTCCCTGAAATATTGAACGCTTTCCTTTTCTCCATAAAAAGGAATTAAACTCAGCTAAGTTGCTCTGTTGATGACGCTCCAGGCTTAAAAATTCCTTTGCTTCCAAGGCCTGAAGTATGGCTTCAACCACTTTTTCTATGCTCCACTTCTTTTTTGTGAGACTAAAAAAAGACCCTGCATGGGGAAATTGAGATAAAGTAGACTGATTGACGTTCAATCCCAAGCCAATAATACTGGTGTTTAATTGATGGTTAGAGAAGGTATTCTCTATCAAAATTCCTCCAATTTTTTGATTACATGACAAAATGTCGTTTGGCCATTTAATGTTCAAATCGGGAAGTTCCAGTAGAGTCAAAGCGCGTATGACTGCCGTAGCAAAAGCCGAACTAATCGCAAAGGGCTGATCGAGGTCAACCCCTCCAAAATCCCTAAAAACACTAAGCGAAAGACTCGTATTCGCTTCAGATTCCCAAGTTTTAGACCCCTGTCCTCTTCCTTGCGTTTGATGGGTTGTCCAAACAAAATCGCCTTCCACACCCTCACCTGCTAAGCGTCTTTGCTTTAAATAATCGTTTGTAGAAGTGGTGGCATCAAGTTTGATTATATTAAAATAGCCCATAGATGAGGTGAATTGCGATTTAAAAAGTAATAAATTTGCAGAAAAGAGAGGAACTTAATGGTAAATAAAAAAGAAAGGGAATTACAGTTGATTGATGAAATCATTCTAGGTATTGAAAATGTGAAAGGAGAAAACATTCACCAGTTGGATTTAAGAGAACTCGACAACACCCCTTGCGATTTTTTTATTGTTTGTAGTGGAAATTCAAACACACAAGTTTCAGCCATTGTCAACTCCGTTCAAAAAACGGTAAGCAAATCCCTACATGAAAAGCCCTTTCACATCGAAGGGTTGGATAATGCAGAATGGGTGCTGATGGATTATGTAAACGTGGTCGTACACGTGTTTCAAAACCAAATCCGTCAATATTATAATATAGAAGAACTTTGGGGGGACGCCAAAAGCACGCAAATTGTCTCAAACTACTAAAAAAAGCTATGAAAGAAACTAAAAAACCACAAACACCTAAGTTCAATATCTATTGGCTTTACGGTGCTATAATATTTGCCCTTTTAGGAATGAGTCTTTTTGGAGGAGAGGACTCATGGCAATCGGTGAGTAAAACCAATATTTCCAATTTTGAAAAATTCTTGAATGCAGGAGATGTAAGCGAAGTAGTGGTGGTGCGAAATAAGAGCAGTGTTCGGGTTACCTTAACTCAAGAAGCTTTAGGAAAAAGTGAACACCAAAGGGTAACTTCAAAAAATATTTTTGGTCAAGAAAACCTACGGGGCCCCCATTACCAGTTTGAAGTGGGTAGTTTGGAACTCTTTGAAGAAAAACTAGAAAAGGCACAGGAAAAAGGCATTGTTTTTCGTCTTGAATTCATCACTATAGAAAACCGTTGGGTGGACGCATTGATCGGATTCTTGCCCATCATAATCATTATAGGAGTTTGGATTTTCCTTATGCGACGTATGTCGGGTGGGGGTGCTGGAGGACCTGGAGGACAGATTTTTAATATTGGCAAATCGAAAGCAAAACTCTTTGACAAGAACACAGATGTAAAAACTACATTTAAAGATGTTGCAGGATTGGAAGGTGCAAAAGAGGAGGTTCAAGAAATCGTCGATTTCCTTAAAAATCCAAAAAAATATACCGTGCTTGGTGGTAAAATACCCAAAGGGGCCCTACTTGTAGGATCTCCAGGAACAGGAAAAACCCTTTTAGCCAAGGCCGTAGCTGGCGAAGCCAAAGTTCCATTTTTCTCTTTGTCCGGATCCGATTTTGTTGAAATGTTTGTGGGCGTTGGAGCATCAAGGGTAAGAGATTTATTTAAACAAGCCAAAGACAAATCCCCATCGATCATCTTTATTGACGAAATTGATGCCATTGGACGCGCAAGAGGAAAAAGTAACATTACGGGCTCAAACGACGAAAGAGAAAACACCCTGAATCAGTTGCTTACGGAAATGGATGGATTTGGAACCGATACCAATGTGATCGTGATTGCTGCGACTAACCGTGCCGATGTATTGGATAAAGCGCTTATGCGCGCAGGTCGATTTGATCGTCAAATTTATGTTGACCTTCCAGACTTAAATGAGCGTAAAGAAATCTTTAACGTTCACCTGAAACCGATCAAAGTCATAAAGAGTTTGGATATAGATTTCTTAGCCAAACAAACCCCAGGATTTTCTGGAGCTGATATTGCTAACGTATGTAATGAGGCTGCCTTAATTGCTGCTAGAAAAAATAAAAAATCCGTGGGGAAACAAGATTTTCTTGATGCAGTTGATCGGATCATCGGAGGTTTGGAAAAGAAAAACAAAATCATCACTCCCGAAGAAAAGAAAACCATTGCTTTTCATGAGGCGGGTCATGCCATTGTCAGCTGGTTGCTCGAACACGCTGCACCTTTAGTCAAAGTCACCATAGTACCTAGAGGTCAATCTCTTGGGGCTGCCTGGTACCTGCCCGAAGAAAGACAAATTGTTAGAACCGAGCAAATGCTGGATGAAATGTGTGCTGCTTTAGGAGGTAGAGCGGCAGAAAAGGTAATGTTTGACAAAATTTCAACGGGCGCGCTGAGTGATTTAGAAAAAGTCACCCGACAAGCAAGGGCTATGGTTTCAGTATATGGACTCAATGATACGCTAGGGAATATCACCTATTACGACTCCAGTGGCCAATCGGAATACAACTTCACTAAGCCTTATTCTGAGGAAACAGCACGCAAGATTGATCATGAAATTTCTGAAATTATTGAAAAGCAATACAGCAGAGCCATCTCCTTACTTGCCTCATCCAAAGACAAATTAATTCAATTAGCTGACCGACTTTTGGAAAAAGAAGTTATTTTTAAAGACGATTTAGAAAATATTTTGGGAAAGCGGCCGTATAAGTCGAATCAAGAAAAAATAGAAGAGGCTAAGAAAGATAAGTGATTGAAACACTATGGGAATTTGGGATAAGTTTTTTGGTAAAAACAAAACACAGAAGCCCGAATCTAGCCCTTTTTTACCCAAAGAAGATGACCCCTTAGACATCCAATTTGCTAAAAATTTTACCCGTAAAGGAGGACGTTTTCTTTACAATGAATCTGAGGAGGCACTCCATACTGATTTTAGAGAAATTTGCAAGGAAAACCATTGGGAACCCGAACATGTACTGAGCCTACAACAAGCTCATTCGGATTCGTTCAACACAACCTTCACAGATAAAACTTCGGGAAGTTTAAAAGCGTATAAAGCGGTATTGATTGAGTGTGAATACCTCATTTCCAACACAGGAAAAATTTTATTGAGCGAAAATCAAATCAAATATTTCAAACTTTCTGACCTCCCGGATACTGTTGTTGTAAAAGCCACCATGAGTCAATTAGTTCGTGATGTAAGTCAAGGAATGACCTTGTTAAAGAACAAATATTCAAAGACCATCCCGACCAACATCACAACGCTTAAAATAAAATTTGATCCCGAAGAAGTTGACATTCAAGATGGCGAGTCTGGCACTGCATCAAAAAGCATATATTTGCTTCTAGAAGACATTTGAATTTATGCTGTACCCACTCCTATACCTCCCCTATCTTAAGCTACTCAACCCTTGTTCTATTTTCGAGCTAAAATGAAAATAATTCAACATGAGAGAACTACTGATTAGGTCCGTTTCTGGTGTTCTATACGCAGCGCTGATCCTGGTGTCGGCTTGCTGGTCTCAACTCGCATTTATAAGTGTGCTGTTTGTTTTTTCAACCCTTGCTCTGGTAGAGTTTCAAAAACTGATTCGTCACAAAAGTCCTGTTTCCTTTTTGCTCTTTGGACTGTTGACTTACCAGTTTTATACCCAAACCTTAGCTCCTTCGCTGTATCAGGGTTTCCTTCTTTTGACCCTACTTACCAGTGGCTATTTAACCTATTGTCTACTCAAAAATAAAGACTACCCCTCTGCTCCTTTTCAACGGAGTGGACTTACTTTTTTTTACTTGATAGGTTCTGGCTTTTTTTTGCTGGCTACTACTTCGCTTGCTGCCTCAGAACCCAACACCCTAACCCTTAGCATGTTTGTGCTCATCTGGACCAATAACAGTTTTGCTTATCTGTTCGGAAAACGTTGGGGAAAAACCTTACTCTTTCCTTCCATTTCTCCCAAAAAAACTTGGGAAGGGTTTTGGGGTGGAGCACTGAGTTGTTTTGTTGTCAGTATGGTATTCCTGTTTTTTAATACGGGTATTGAAAAGTGGGTCTTTCCTTTGCTCGCATTATTAATTGTAGCAACGGCAACCCTAGGAGACCTCATACAGTCCAAATTCAAAAGAGAGGCCCATGTTAAAAACAGTGGTTCCCTCATTCCCGGTCACGGTGGTTTTTTTGATCGTATGGACAGTGTGCTCTATACCGCTCCTTTTGTTTATCTTGTTTTTAAAATATCTGAATATGTTTCATAAAGAAGGTTACCGTATTATCATGAATACGTTTATCCTAGTAGCTGCAATTGCTCTGTTGGCTGAATATAAAATTGCTGTAGTAGGGCTAAAACTTCTCGTTCAACTTACCGCTTTGATTCTCTTGGTTTTAGTACTCCAGTTTTTTAGAAATCCGAAACGAGTTACTCCAAAAAACCCCAAACACCTCATCGCCCCGGTTGACGGTAAAGTCGTTATCGTTGAAGAAGTGTATGAAAAAGAATATTTTAAAGACCAACGTTTACAAGTATCCATTTTTATGTCCCCACTGAATGTACATGTAACCCGCTACACCATGAGTGGAAAAGTAAACTTCAGCAAATACCACCCGGGCAAATATTTAGTGGCTTGGCATCCAAAATCATCAGAACTCAACGAACGAACCACCATAGTGCTTGAAAACGACACCTTCGGGGAAATTCTTTACCGCCAAATTGCAGGAGCGGTAGCGAGAAGAATTGTAAATTATGCAGTTGAAGGAACTCAAGTAACTCAAGGAGAGGATGCTGGGTTCATCAAATTTGGTTCGCGTGTCGATCTGTTTTTACCCTTAAATACCCCCCTAGACGTACAAGTAAATGATGTGGTTAAGGGTGGAGTGCATACCCTAGCTCATTTGCCCTAAAGCGCTGCCAAATTCTTTTCTAAAAGCAGTATTTTTTCTTTGGCATCCGCCGCCTTTTTACGCTCTAAGGCGATCACTTTTTCAGGTGCATTCGCAACAAAACGTTCGTTGGATAATTTTTTTTCAACCGAGGCTAAAAAGCCTCGTGTATAGTGGAGTTCTGCGGTTAATTTTTCTTTTTCAGCCTCGGGATCTTCTGCAGCATCGGTGGGTATAAAAAGTTCCAAATTATGAATTCTGAAACTTCCCCCAACCAGCTCTTCTGGAGGGGAAGAATAGGTAATCTCTGCTACTCCTCCTAATTTTAAAATGCTGGCCTCAAAAGTAATTTCATCAGCATCCGTATTGATGTAGAGGCTAATGCTTTCCTTGTGGGATATATTTTTCTCATTTCTAAAATTGCGAATCCCCACAATTATTTGCTGTGCCAATTCAAAATCAGCAATCTGTTTTTGATCAAACTTTTGAGCTTTGGGCCATGCAGATACGGTCAAAGCGTCCGCTGCTTTTCGCTCGTTAATAAAATGCCACAGTTCTTCGGTAAGGAATGGCATAAACGGATGCAGGATTCTCAAATTTTTCTCAAATAAAGCTATTACCTCTGTATAGCTCTTACGGTCGATCGGCAGTCCGTATTCAGGCTTAATAAGCTCTAGTAACCATGAACAAAAATCATCCCAAATCAATTTGTAAAGGGACATTAAGGCATCTGAGATTCTGTATTTTTCAAAATTTTCATCCACCCAAGCCAAGGTTTTTTCAAAATGATTCTCATACCACTGAAGTGCTTCTTGAGCACTTTTAGGTTGCGCTAGGTTGTTTTGAATTTCCCATCCTTCGATCAGGCGGTAGGCATTCCATATTTTGTTTGCAAAATTCTTTCCTTGCTGGCAGAGGGTTTCGTCAAAAAGCAAATCATTACCTGCTGCTGAACTGAGCATCAATCCTACACGGACAGCATCTGCCCCATAGTCTTCAATAAGCTTTAACGCATCAGGAGAATTTCCCAACTGTTTGGACATCTTACGCCCCTTTTTATCCCGAACAAGTCCAGTGAGGTACACCTTAGAGAATGGTTTTTCATCACGAAAAGCATAGCCTGATATAATCATGCGTGCAACCCAAAAAAACAAAATATCAGGACCGGTTACCAAATCTTGCGTTGGGTAGTAATATTCAATCTCTTGGTTGTTTGGATTACGAATTCCATCAAAAACTGAGATGGGCCACAACCAGGAAGAAAACCAAGTATCCAATACATCCTCATCTTGACGGAGGTCTTTCAGTTCCAAACTATTGTCTCCACTTTTGAGGCGAGCTTTTTCCAGTGCTAACTGTTCATTTTGAGCTACCACATAGGCCTCTTTCCCTTTGCCGTAGTAATACGCGGGTATCCGTTGTCCCCACCACAATTGTCTTGAGATATTCCAATCGCGAATATTCTCCATCCAATGGCGGTAAGTGTTTTTAAATTTGTCCGGTAAAAGTTGGATGTCCTCTGAATTCAAGACAGCGTCAATGGCAGGTTTTGCGAGTGTTTCCATTTTGAGGAACCACTGATCCGAAAGACGAGGTTCAATTACTGCTTTCGTGCGTTCTGAAACACCAACCTTATGGCTATGGGGTTCGGTTTTCACCAAAAGATGCTGTGCCTCCAAATCTTTAGCTATAAGCTTACGAACCTCAAAGCGATCCTTGTTTTGATACTTGCCACCAAACTCATTTAACGTTCCGTCAGCATTAAAAATATCAATCACTTCAAGCTGGTGCTTTTCCCCTAAAAGTTTGTCGTTTGGGTCATGAGCCGGAGTGACTTTCAGACAGCCTGTACCAAAATCCATGGCAACATAGTCATCGGTAATAATAGGTACTACTCGATCAGTAAGGGGTACATGAACTTTTTTTCCAATCAAGTGTTGATAGCGTTCATCCTCTGGGTGGATACAAACAGCGGTATCTCCCAAAAGGGTTTCGGGTCTTGTGGTGGCAATGATTACCTGATCCTCACTCCCCTCTACTTGATAGGCAATGTGGTAAAGGGTACCGTTTTTTTCTTCATAAATTACTTCCTCATCCGAAAGTGTAGTTTGGGCTTCCGGATCCCAATTAACCATTCGAAACCCTCTGTATATAAGGCCTTGATCGTGTAGTTTTTCAAAAACTTGAAGCACTGATTCAGTCAGGTCAGGATCCAATGTAAATTTAGTACGGTCCCAATCACAGCTGCAGCCTAATTTTTTTAATTGTTCTAAAATAACGCCTCCGTATTCCTCAGTCCAATCCCATGCATGCTTAAGGAATTCGTCTCGGGTCAACTCACTTTTTTCAATTCCTTCAGCTTTTAGCTTGGCTACAACTTTGGCCTCAGTAGCAATAGAGGCATGGTCAGTCCCAGGGACCCAGCAGGCGTTATAGCCCATCATTCTTGCCCGACGAATGATGATGTCTTGAAGTGAATTGTTTAGCATATGCCCCATATGCAATACACCGGTTACATTAGGCGGAGGAATAACAATGGTGTAAGGCTCTCGCTCATCGGGGGTCGACTTGAAAAAGTTGTGTTCTTGCCAATAGGCATACCATTTACTCTCTATCCCTTTAGAATCGAATTTGGAAGGAATCTCCATGTGTTGTTTTGGTCTAATTTTTGTTGTACAAAAGTAGCAACACTAATCTTATAAACATAATGACTCCCTGAATAATGAAAATTTTTATTTTTATACAATAAATACAATTATGAAATCTACCAAAAACTACTTCAGTCTGATTTTTTTTCTTTGTAGTATAACGCTTTTTGCACAAGAAAGCGCCCCTCAAATCGAATTTGATTCCACCACCATTGACTATGGAACCATAGAAAATGGAAGTGACGGAGAACGGATATTCAGCTTTAAAAATACCGGCAATGCTGACCTGCTTATCACCAATGTACAATCCAGTTGTGGGTGTACTATTCCTAAAAAACCAGAGGGTCCTATCGCCCCAGGGGAAACCAGCGAGATCATCGTTCGCTACGACACCAAACGTGTAGGTCCTTTTAGAAAAACCATTACGGTTACTACCAACCAACAAAACAACCCCATTATTGCATTAAAACTTAAGGGAACAGTGCTTCCAAATCCCTAAAAACCTATGCTAAACTCTAATTTTTAAAATTCTGATCGAGTTTTAAATAATAAAATAATGACGGCATAAAAAAAGCGCTTATTTTTGCACTTTTGCATCTTTAATTGAGCCATGCCACAATTATCTCGAAAAGGAATTGAACTCCCCACCTCGCCCATCCGTAAATTAGTTGTCTTTTCTGAAGAAGCTAAGGCAAGAGGCGTAGAGGTGTTGCATCTCAATATCGGCCAGCCCGATATTGCAGCTCCCAAAGAAGCCATCGAAGCGGTTCAAAGTGCGACCTTAGACTTACTTCCCTACGGTCCTTCTCAAGGGACTTTAGCCTATAGAAAAAAATTAGCACACTATTACAGCAAACACCATATCGCTATATCGCCAGAAGACATCATTGTGACTACTGGAGCAAGCGAGGCACTTACTTTTGCGTTAAACGTGATTTGTGATGCAGGGGATGAAATCATTATTCCTGAACCCTTTTATGCTAACTACAATGGTTTTGCTAGTGCTGCAAGTGTAAAAGTAGTCCCAGTCATTTCAGAGTTTCATTCTCAATTTCAGCTCCCCGCTTTAGAAAATATCAGTGAAAAAATCTCTTCCAAAACACGAGCCATACTTCTTTGCAACCCTAGCAATCCTACAGGCTATGTATACAGTAGAAAAGAAATTGACACCTTGTGTGAATTGGCAGTAAAGCACGATATTTTTCTTATTGTGGATGAAGTATATCGCGAGTTTATCCACGGAGGGGAACCCCATTATTCCGTTTTGTGTAACGATCAAGCCAGTCAACACACCCTGATGATTGACTCTGTTTCCAAAAGATACAGTATGTGTGGAGCTCGTGTGGGGTCACTTGTTTCAAAAAATAAAGCTTTGATGCAAAACGTCCTCAAGTTTGCTCATTTACGCCTTTCGCCTCCTACCTATGCATTGATGGCTAGTGAAGCGGCTCTGAGTGCGCCCGATAGCTATTTAGAAGGGGTCGTAAAAGAATATACAGCGAGAAGAAATACCCTGATTACACAGTTAAAACAAATCCCAAATGTGGAGGTTTCCCAACCCATGGGTGCATTTTATTGTATTGTAAAACTTCCGGTCAAAGACGCTGAAGATTTTGCTAAATTTTTACTTACAGATTTTAATCTAGACAATCAAACGGTTATGTTGGCCCCCGCAAAAGGATTTTACTCTAGTCCTAATGTCGGGCTGAATGAAGTTCGTATTGCGTTCATCCTCAGCCAAGAAAAACTCATCCGAGCGGCAACAATTTTAGAAAACGCTTTGAAAGCCTACAAGAAATTTGTACTTTGAATCATGCTCAAGTTTGAAGAGAATGTTTCCTTAAAACCCTATAATACCTTCGGGATTGAAACCCAAACCAAGTACTTTTTCAAAGTAGAGGATGCCGCTGATCTGAAGTCGATCCTCACTCAAGCCAAACCGCTTCCTGTTCGAATTTTTGGAGGAGGAAGCAATCTTCTGTTAACTCAGGATTTTGAAGGACTTAGTCTTTTGATTGCAAATAAGGGAATTCATGTTTTAGAAGAAAATGCAACTGAAGTAACCGTAGAAGTTCAGGCAGGGGAAAACTGGCATGACTTTGTTTTGTGGTGCCTAGATCAGAACTACGGAGGTGTAGAAAACTTATCCCTCATACCCGGCAGTGTAGGGGCTGCACCCATTCAAAATATCGGAGCCTATGGCGTCGAACTACGTTCCGTATTTAAAAGCTGTACGGTTTTAAATATAAAAACCTTAGAAGAAGCATCCCTCTCCAGAGAAGAGTGTCAATTTGCCTACCGATCTTCTGTTTTTAAAACTACTGAAAAAGGGACTTATATTATCACTTCCGTCTGTTTCACCCTTCAAAAACCACCCCATCATACTAAAATTGAATACGGTCCACTTAAAGCGCATTTTAAAGATTCAACCCCTACGATTCAAGAAATTGCTTCTGCGGTTATTGCCATTAGAGAATCGAAACTGCCCAACCCCAAAATTCTTGGAAACAGCGGTAGCTTTTTTAAAAACCCTGTGATTGCACTAACGCATTTTAACCGTTTAAAAAACCAGTATCCTGAACTCCCTTCCTACCCGGCTCCTGAGGGAATGGTAAAAATACCCGCTGCTTGGCTGATCGATGCGTTAGGGTTTAAAGGAAGTCAATACGGAGGTGCAGGGGTTCATAAAAATCAAGCCTTGGTGTTGGTCAACTTAGGAGGGGCGACAGGCAACGACATTTTAAAATTAGCCCAAAAAATACAGAGGGCTGTAGAGGAAGCTTTTCAAGTTTCCTTAGAAATGGAAGTTAACGTACTCTAAAAAATTACTCCCTATTTTTTGAATCGATTAAAAGGGTCACGGGACCGTCATTTTCCAAAGCAACTTGCATCATCGCTCCAAAAGTTCCTGTAGCCACAGGCGTTTCCAAAAGGGCTTGGGCTTTTTTAATAAACGATTCGTAAAGAGGAATGGCATGGGTGTGTTTTGCTGCCCGAATATAGGAGGGGCGATTTCCCTTTTTGGTAGCCGCCATAAGAGTAAACTGACTCACAATCATCAACTCTCCCTTACAGTCTAGGAGTGACTTATTCATCACCCCAGCTTCATCGTCAAATATTCTGAGGTTCACTACTTTGTTGACCAACCACTCAACATCCTCATTTCCATCAGCCATTTCTATTCCCAATAAGACCAACAACCCTGGACCTATTTCCTCACTTCGTTCATTCTCTATAGTTACACGTGCTTTACGCACACGTTGGATCACCACTCTCATAAGTTTGTTTTAGCGATAGGTCATGTCATTTTTAAGCAATTGCAGGTAATTTTCATAGCGTGATTTTGCAATTTCACCCGCTTCGTATGCTTTAATGACAGCACAGTTGGGTTCGCTCTGATGCAAACAATTGTGAAATTTACACTGCGGTTTTAAAGCAATCAATTCAGGGAAATAATCTCCTATTTCTTCCACTTGCATATCCACTACCCCAAATCCTTTAATCCCAGGAGTATCGATGAGTTTCATTCCCTTGGGTAAGGCAAACATTTCTGCAAAGGTTGTGGTGTGAGTTCCCTGTTGATGTTGGCTAGAGATAGCGGCAGTTTTTAAATTTAATTCTGGAGCAAGGGCATTAATCAAAGTCGACTTTCCTACTCCACTGTGTCCCGCAAACATACTCACCTTATCCTGCATTAAGGTTTCAATTGCTTCTACATTTTGGCCTGAGGAGGCCGCTATTTTTAGTGTAGTATAGCCTATCGTATCATACACAGCTGCTAAAGCATCCACCTCTTTTTCCTGTTCGGGGGTATAGGTATCTATTTTGTTGAATACTAAAATTGAAGGAATGTGATAGGCTTCAGCAGTTACTAAGAAGCGGTCAATAAACGCAGGAAATGTTGGGGGGTTATTCAAGGTAATGAGCAAAAATACTTGATCTATGTTGGAGGCGATGATATGGGTTTGTTTGGATAAATTTACCGACTTACGAACAATGTAGTTTTGACGTTCTTCAATTTCGATTATGGTACCTTCTGGGGAGGAAGCCAGGGGATCAACTTCAAAAACAACTCGATCTCCTACGGCCAAGGGGTTGGTGCTTTTGATCCCTTTTAATCGAAGTTTTCCCTTCATCCGACAAGAATAGAAAACTCCCTCAGATTCCACTGTATACCAACTCCCCGTAGATCTAAAAACCAGGCCTTTTTTCACCTTTTTTTTACAAAGTAACAGTTTTTTTTTAAGCTAGAGGGATTAAACCAAGAGTACACAAATTTGTATCTTTACAAAAAAATCAATGGCCCAAAAAACACTATTAATGATTTTAGATGGCTGGGGAAATGCTCCAGACCCAAACGTATCTGCTCTTGATCAGGCAAATACCCCCTATATTGATTCTTTGTATAAAAACTATGCTTCAAATACGCTGAGAACAGACGGAACGCATGTTGGATTACCTGAAGGTCAGATGGGGAATAGTGAAGTGGGACACATGAATTTGGGTGCAGGAAGAATCGTTTATCAAGATCTTGCTAAGATAAATTTAGCGGTTTCAAACAACAGTTTGCGAAACGAAAAAGTTTTGACCGACAGTTTAGAATACGCCCAAAAAGAAGGAAAAAAAGTTCACCTGTTAGGACTTCTGTCGGATGGAGGAGTTCATTCGCACATCAATCATTTGGAAGGCTTACTGGATATAATTGATGACTACAAGCTGCCCCAGGTATATCTTCATGCGTTTACCGACGGAAGAGATGTAGATCCACAGTCGGGCAAAGGCTTTGTAAAACAGATTGAAACTAAACTTCAAGGAAAGCAGACCGTTTTTGCCTCACTGATAGGACGTTATTATGCCATGGATCGTGACCAGCGATGGGAGCGAGTAAAACTAGCCTACGATCTTTTGGTGCACGGTAAAGGGACCCCTTCTTCAGATTTTGAAAAAAGTCTTCAACTAAGTTATGAGGAAGGAATTACCGATGAGTTTATCAAACCTTTTCTCAAAACAAATACCAACGCACAGTTAGAACAAGGGGATGTGGTACTGTTTTTTAATTTTAGGACAGATCGTGGAAGAGAACTTACGCAAGTACTGTCTCAGCAAGCGTTTCCTGAATTTGACATGCAGCCGCTAGACCTCTATTACGTTACACTAACCAATTACGACGATTCATTTAAAGGGGTAAAAGTGGTCTTTGACAAAGACAATCTTCAAGACACCTTGGGTGAGGTACTTGCAAAAGCCGGAAAAACCCAGGTACGTATAGCAGAAACTGAAAAATACCCCCACGTAACCTTCTTTTTTAATGGAGGAAGAGAAATCCCTTTTGAGGGAGAGGAGCGAATTTTATGTCCCTCCCCCAAGGTGGCTACCTATGATCTAAAACCCGAAATGAGTGCTTTTGACGTACGCGATGCCATCGTAGAAAAAATTGAAAACGACCCTCCCGATTTTATTTGTTTAAACTTTGCCAATCCTGATATGGTGGGTCATACAGGAGATTTAAAAGCTGCTATTAAAGCCTGTGAGGCTGTGGATAGCTGCGCGGAAACGGTGTTGGAAGCGGCACTCAAACAGGGCTATGCCAGCTTGGTTATTGCAGATCACGGAAATTGTGAAACCATGATCAACCCCGATGGAACGCCCAATACGGCTCATACCACAAATCCCGTTCCCGTCATTTTAGTCGATGCTGAAAAAAAGAAAATTAAATCCGGTATTTTAGGGGATATAGCACCCACGGTTCTGGATTTGATGGAAGTAGACCAACCCGAGACCATGACCCAACATTCCTTACTAGTAAAATAATGAGACCTTTTATCTTTTTCTTGATTGCCAGTTTAGCCTTCACGTATTGCAAAAATGCAGAAAAACCTGCATACAGTAGCGTACCCATGGAAGTGGAAACCCTTATAGGTGAAGAGGGTGAAACCGTAATTTTGGGATATATGAACCGTGCTAATCTGAATACTGATGAATTTATGGCTTGGTTTCAATTGGAATACGACCGCTTAAACCTCCCAGCAGGGTGGATCGAGGAACACAAACCCCTAGCTAAGGATCTTCAGTTTAAATTATTTCTCGGCACTTGGTGCGGCGATACCCAGAGAGAATTGGGCGGAATGTTCAAACTACTCGATGCGTTGGGAGTTACGGAAGATCAACTCGAAATGTATGCCATTTCAGAAGCGAAAGACAGTCCTTTGGGTTATGAAAAAGAGTACGACATACTCAATATTCCCACCCTTATCTTTTTTGAAAATGGAAAAGAAAACAATCGAATTGTCGAATTTCCAGTTGAAAGTATGCTCGAAGACTTTTCTAAAATCTTAAAAAAAGAACCTTACCAGGACGCTTACGCCGATTTTTGACATGCCTGAAATAATTCTTAAAACTCGAGAGGAAATCGAAATGATGCGTGAGAGTGCGCTAATTGTTTCCAAGACCTTGGGTATGTTAGCCTCAGAAATTAAACCTGGCATCACTACACTAGCATTAGACACGTTAGCTCATGACTTTATCAAAGATCAAGGGGCAGAACCTGGATTTTTAGGTCTTTACGACTTTCCTAATACTTTGTGCATGAGTCCGAATGCCCAAGTGGTTCATGGAATTCCAAACGACACCCCTTTAGAAGAAGGAGATGTCATTTCCATAGATTGCGGGTCGTTAAAAAATGGATTTTATGGCGATCATGCCTATACTTTTGCCGTTGGTGAAATTGCTCCAGAGACCGAAAAACTCCTCAGGATAACCAAAGAATCTCTGTATGAAGGAATAAAAGCCTTTCGGCTCAACAATCGGATTGGAGATTTGGGATATGCCATACAAAACTACTGTGAAAAGGAAGGTTATGGCGTGGTCCGTGAATTGGTAGGACACGGTCTTGGCAGCACTATGCATGAAGCCCCTGAAGTTCCCAACTACGGAAAACGGGGTAGAGGTAAAAAGTTTTTGAATGGAATGGTTTTGGCGATAGAACCCATGATCAACATGGGAACCCATCGAATCAAGCAACTCAAAGACGGGTGGACAATTCTTACCGCTGATGGGAAGCCTTCTGCTCACTTTGAACATAATGTCGCCCTGATAGACGACAAGCCAGAATTGCTTTCAACCTTTGAATACATCTACCAAGCACTGGGCATTCAGAGCGAAGAAGAAACCCCCTTCCGAAGCCTACCTTTGGTCTTATGAAAGGAATTCTAAATTTATTGCCAAGGCCTTGGCTCATCTCCTTGAGTCTTTGGTTCCGTCCCCTGATTAAATGGTATTTTAAAGGAACCCGTTTTACAGACCCCATTGACGGGAGTTCCTATCGTAAATTTTTAGCCTACGGATACAAAACGAGCAGACCCAATGCCTTGTGTCCAGGAACCCTTTCCCTTGAACGACATCGTTTGCTTTGGCTGTACTTAACACGCAAAACCACCTTACTCGAACAAGCATTAAAAGTACTCCATATAGCTCCTGAACAGGTTTTTTTCAGCACCTTTAAAAACTTGACGCATTGGGACTATACCACTACCGACCTTCATTCTCCTTTAGCAGATGTCAAAGCCGATATTTGCGCCCTGCCTTTTGAGGATAGTTCCTATGATTTGATTTTTTGCAATCACGTATTGGAACACATCCCAGACGACCTCCAGGCCATGAAAGAACTTTACCGGGTATTAAAAAAAGGAGGTACCCTTATTGCTCAAGTACCCCTAGAGGCAACTCGAGACCTTACTTTTGAAGACGACAATATTACAAACAAAGCCCAACGGACAGAAATTTTTGGGCAATACGACCACGTCCGTATCTATGGCAAGGATTATTATCAACGATTGGAAACTGTCGGTTTCAAAACAGAGCGGATTGATATGCTCAAAACACTTTCACCTGAGGAAATTGAAAAATATGCACTCCCCAGGGAAGAACACATTCCGGTGGGAAGGAAATAGTGTTTTGTTAAAAGCGTTCGATCCCAAATCCTGAAGTAAGGAAATCAAACGATGGGATTCTTAATTTTAAGATAAAACTTATTTCGTAAACCCTTCGGAAAAGAGCTCCTTCACCCCTTGCAAGGAATCGGATACAATCCAGTACGCCTCAAGTTCAGGTTTGGAATTAATGAGTTTTTGGGATTCCGCCAAAGGCATGACCATTAGCGCTGTAGCGTAGGCATCAGCCGTCATACAATCCGGTGCAAGCACCGATGCGCTTAAAACTTCCGTAGGAAATGCCTCCCCAGTTTTAGGATTGATCGAATGGGCAATTCGCAAACCGGTTTCCCCATCCACCGCATACTTTCGGTAATTTCCTGAGGTAGCCAAAGCTTGATTTTCAAGGCTTAGTGTTCGAATAAAATTACGAGCTTCTCCTTGTTGGGGATCGTCAATAGCAATTTTCCAAAAGTTTCCTGTTCTCGGGCTTTTGCCCTTTGCTACAAGTTCACCTCCTATTTCAACCAAATAAGCATCCAATTGATTGCTTTGTAAAAAATCGGCTAACACATCTACGGCATAGCCTTTAGCCAGTGCGTTAAAATCCAAATAAAGTAAAGGATGCTCCTTTTGAATGGTTCCCTGTTCTGTCAGCTTTGTTTTTTCCCATCCGGTAAACACCAGCATGCTGTCCCGCTGAATAGCGCTTACCTTATTTAGAGATTTCCCCGGACCAAAACCATAGGCATTTACAAGCGCCCCAACGGTTGGATCAAAAAAGCCTTGAGACTCTTGCCACACCTCAGTTGCTTTTTTATAAACGTTGATAAAATGTTGGTCAACCACCACCGTACGGTCTCCCTTATTGATTTTAGAAATATCTGAATTTGGTAAATAGGTGGATAAAGAACGGTTGATCACTTGAAAAATAGAATCTACTTTTTGAGTCACTACCTCTGGAGTGAGTGAATTAGAAGCATATGAAATGGAATAGGTCGTACCTAAAGCATAGCCTTGAAT
>JALQVM010000140.1 GCA_023263685.1 Flavobacteriaceae bacterium
AATTGTTGCTCCCAGCAATACGATATAGAAAATTAGGGTTTTTTAATCTTTTTGCTACTTACACACATCCCACAATTTTTGCAGGAGGGCTATTTACTAGAAATTTTGAAAACCCTTCAATTCCTAATAGAAACCCTATTCAAACCAATTCTAGTTTTAAAAACATTGGGTTACAGTTAGACACTAAACTTGTCATGTTCTCTCATAATTCTTCAACCTTATCTTTTGGATGGGCAAGGGCTTTTTCAGAAGGGATTAATGCTAAAACATTTGACGAATTTATGATTTCATTAAAATTTCAATAATATACAATACTGATGAATATTTTGAAAGGTAGTGCCATAGCAACAGTTTTAATTACAGCTTTATATTTAGTCCTTTTTTACCCCCTTGTACTTATAGAAAAACTAGTGTGGTACGACCTTCTTCTTGTTACTTTATCAATCATTCCAGGGATTTTTATAATGGTAAGTATCTATAATTTAGACAAACATGACAAAGAGCCCCTTTGGCTGCTAGCAATTGCTTTTATATTAGGTGCAGTGAATTTACATTGGGATGTTGATATTCTCGAATTTATCTTCAGTAAAATTAACGTCCAAAACAACTTTCTCAGAGTAGGAGAAGAAGCACTTTCAGTTTCAATTACAGAAGAGTTATTAAAGTTTTTAGTTGTTTTCCTTATAATTTACCCAAACAAACATTTTGACGAACCTTTTGATGGAATTGTATACTCAGTTTTCGTAGGTATGGGGTTTGCTACTACGGAAAACTTAACTTTTGTTTTACAAGGATCTTCTTCTTTAGCTTTTTTAAGAATGATATCAGCAGTTCCTGCTCATTTTGTGTTTGCGGTTATGATGGGATTCTACCTAGGTAAAGCCAAGTCATCAAAAAAGCTTGCCCCTTTTTACATACTATTGTCGCTTTTGGTTCCTGTTTTTTTCCATGCCCTGTATGACTATTTCCTTTTTTTAGATTTTATTTCAGGAATATGGATTGGAGGTATTATTACACTTTTAGTTGCTATTTTAATTGCGAAAAAATCTATTGAATCGCATTTAAATGCCTCACCCTTTGGCTGATAGCTTCGTTATCCTCAAAAGCTCTGGGCATATATCTATATAATAAAAACTCTCCACTTGGGAGGGTGATTTTATTTTTTATTTAATTAATAAAAATCAGCTTCGTTTAAATTAAAAAATCGGATGGCATTGTGGAACAAAATATCCCGCTTTTGATCCTCTGATAAATAATTTGCATTTTGTATTACATCAATGGAAGTCTTCAGCAGACCTGGCCAGACCAATAAGTCTGTACCGTATAGAATTCTTTTTCCAAAACCTGCTTGAACAAGCCGTTGCAAATACGCGTGAATTTCTTCCAGCGGGTAACTCCATATAAAACCTGCTAGGTCAACATACACATAGGCATTTGCTCCCATCAGTGCAATCATTTCATCGATCATGGGATAGCCCGCATGCATTACCCAAATCTTAAGTTTGGGATGCTTGGCAAGCAGATCCTCTAAGAGAAAAGGACGACCCAGGGAGGCTCTATATTTAGGATTGGTAATGTTAATCATACCATTGCCTCCCGTACCCATATGAATTCCTACGGGGATTTTTAGTTCTTCTGCTACCTCAAAATAGGCGTCTAAACTTAAATCACTTGGAGACATCCCTTGATATTGAGGAGCTACTTCTCCCATTACTTTATAAAAGCCGGTTTCCAACGAATCTCGAAATGCACTCACGGTCATAGCATCCGAATTACTTATAGCCAGTGAAGGGATTATTCGCTTAGGACGCTTATTTTTCATGCTATGAATCATTTTTGCATCACCGCTTACCACATAGGTTACGTTCAATCGATCGGCTTCCTCTAAAAGTTGCTTTTCATAATCTGCACTAGAGGTTGCACTTTCCAAAGGATCTGCGCAGGCCTTATTTAAAAAATTAGGGGGTGTTCCGTGAGGATCTGCTCCAGGCATATCACTCAAAAACCAAGGACACATTGTGGAAGAAGGCCGGCCATCAAGATTCATAGCATGGACGTGGACATCGATTATGGGCAAAGGTTTTTCTTGCGCATGAATTGAAAAATTAATTGCTAAAATGCTTAAGGCAGTTGTAAAAAGACGGTCAAAAGATAGGTATTTACTCATTGAAAAATATATTTGGTCAAACGTTGAAGTTAGAAAAAAAAATGAAATGCTGTATAGAGGTAGTCTAGGGGCTCCTTATTTGTATTTTGTTACCCGCTCGTCCTGAATCACCCCACTCCAATTTAGGCCGTAAGCAAAATCATAAACATTCCCCTCTGAATCGGTATAGGGAACCATATCACGAGGGACGTCTTCAAATTGCGCTTCAACGGTTAGCATGTCTGCGGGCATCTGAAAGGGAAGGAGAGCAGACGGCTCTACAGCACCACTGATGATTTCCATTAAGGCTTGGTCTTGAACCCCTACATGTACCAGGAGGGCAGCAGCACTTGGTTCAATTTCAGAAAAAACCATAGGCTTGGACACATTTACTAACACAATGACCGGTTTACTTCCCATTTTTGCCTTGGTATTTTGAACTAAGTTCATGTCGGTTGAATTGACCGTAGTCACAGATTTTCCTTTGTAGCTTCTATTGCTGAAATCCTCTAAGGGACTGCCCCCGCCCAAACTGACTTCTCGAGCTGTTTTAGCAGTATACGGAGCGTATTGTAAGTTGATCGGGATATAACCGTTCCCTCCTTTTTCAAGATCGGAGGTGTCATATCCTACCCCACCGTTCGGGCTTTCGATTCCTACCAATGCAAAATCTGCTTCTTCTGGAGTTTCCACTACCTCAAAATACTTAGCCACAACCTTCATATTAAAGGGAAATTCAGTTTTAGCCTCCGTAGTCATCCCCCACCAGTTGGTGCTTTGTGCAATATAGCGTTGGGGAACAAAGACTTTTTGCTGTTTTTGTAGAGGCAAGCTTTGGTTGCTGTTTTTTAGCATGACGATAGAGCGCAATTGTGCGTCAAAGCCAGCCTTCATAAAGTCACTATTCCCTACAATTTGTGCAGTTTGTTTTACATCCAAATAAGGATTTTCAAAAAGTCCTGTTCTA